>NZ_WTKZ01000040.1:0-37772 GCF_011378805.1 Pseudoalteromonas sp. Z9A6 | reverse complement strand
GAAGCCTAATTTATTTGTGTATAAGAGTCAGATCCTGACACAGGGGGAAGCTTACGGTGGGTTTTATTCATTACAGTCGGTTATTCAACGCTTTGCTCGCTTTCAGTTTGAACAACATACGTTAGAAAAAGATAAGCTTGAATTATTTAAACAAGCGTTTACTTATAATCAGCAAGTTATGGAGTTTATTTACAATCTTCTGAACACTAATAAAAAGTCGAATCTAATTTTCTCATCTTTGTTTAATAATCTGATAGCCGCGCTCACTTATGGCACTAAGGGCAATGTAATCAGAAGTGAAGATGAATTAGAAGATTACTTTGAGATGGTTGAACACATTGGTGTTTTTTCAATTATTAAGTTAAATCTAGGTCCTGAATTTTTAGCGGCATACGAAGCAATTAATATTGAAGGACTTGTAACAAAAAGTAATGAACTTCAGGTAAGACAGGTATGGAAACTCATAAAACTTCTAGCGCGCTATTATAACGGAGAGTTTGACGCTGCTCATCAGCAATTAAAATCTTTAATTACAATTGAGTCGTTATCGGCTCTTTCAGGAAAGTATGAGAGAGGTCGAGTACTCGAAAGGATTGTTTACAATATTGCAATGAATCTATATGAGATGGAAGGTTATGCACTTGATAGGGTTGCCCATAACATAAAGTTGAATTCATATCGGTATGTCACTTTTGGTTCATCGAATGTGCAAGTTGCAATGAATGTTGAACCCTTAATGGGCCTAGTTAATACTGAGTCGAGTTACTACGAGGCACAAGGTTATCTATATGGGGCAATCAATCTAAATCAACTAAATCACTCCATTGATGATCTATATGAAAATCAGCATATGGAAAGGGTGCAGTTAACTTACCTTAAATCTCGTGCAACCTATGTGAGCTTCGAAGCTATAGATAAATTGGTTAGCGTTAACCCTTATACTCGAGGTTTAAAAAAGTTGATGTATGCTTTTTCATGCGAGAATGAGCAGTCATCTGAGCTAGAACATAATGAGCTGAATGAGAATATAATTCGGTATTACCAATCAGCATTACCAGACTTAAGCCATATTAAGTTTTATTATGTGCAAGCACTTTATTTTTATGCTCAATTTTTACAAAAAGCTGATTGCATAGATTTCGAAACTATTTATGAACAAGGGTTAGGGTTAACTAAAAGGCATCATTATCGATATTGGCAACACAGATTTTTATTATTAAAACAACCCAATTTAGGACGTTATAAACCAGAAGATTACCCACTACCTGGAAACCTTGATATTTCGTCATTAGTTGAAAAACAGGCTAAGTGGATAAAACAAACTTATGGTACAAGCTTGAATCCATTCAATCAGGGCAACACTGAGTTAAAAGCGCTTCCAAGTTAAATTTTTCAATAGTATTTTTTAAGTGGGGGAGTTTTATAACTCTCCCTGATAAGTTTTAATTAAGCAGTAAAGTAAGCTCAAATTAGATACTAATTAATGTGACTTAAATTTCAGTCTTGTCTTTAAACTCACACAAGTCTTCAATAATACAGCTGCCGCACTTTGGCTTACGTGCTACGCAGGTGTAGCGCCCGTGTAGTATTAGCCAATGGTGAACGTCTACTTTAAATTCTTTTGGTACTACTTTTTCAAGCTTTTGTTCAACAGCAACTACGTCTTTACCCATGGCAAGCTTGGTACGGTTAGATACACGAAATATGTGTGTATCTACGGCTATTACAGGCCAGCCAAAGCATAATAATAGTAGATGCTTATATGTTATTGATTTACACTGTATATAACAACAGCAGTGAGTCAATACTATGAAGCATTATACCTCTTTAAAACCGTTACTCTACAGCTATATTCGCTTTTCGACAATCGAGCAGGCTAAGGGGCAGTCGTTAAATCGACAGCTTAGCTTTGCTAAAGAGGTTGCTAGGGAAAAAGGCCTAGAGCTTGATGAGTCCCTTTCTATGCGTGATATGGGGTTGAGTGCGTTCCATAAAACAAATATAACGCGTGGTGCTTTGGGTATATTTCTAGCTGCGGTTGAGCAGGGTAAAGTACCTGCGGGCTCTATTTTGGTACTTGAAAGCTTGGACCGTATTTCTCGTGCGGCACCACTAGAAAGCCAGGGCATTATTGCGCAAATTATTAATGCTGATATTACGGTGATCACGGCGGCTGACCGCAAAGAGTACAATAAAGAAACCATTAAAAAAAATCCGATGGATTTGGTTTATATTATCTTGGTGTTGATACGGGCCAATGAAGAAAGTGAAACTAAATCTTTGCGAGTTCGCTCTGCGTTAACTAAACAGTGTGAGGATTGGCTAGCTGGTAAACGTGGTTATAGGGTCAAGTGTGGCAAATCGCCAAGTTGGGTGGTGTGGAATGATGACAAAAAACGGTTTGATTTTGAACCGCACAACAAAGCTATTATGTTGCGGAAGCTTGAGTTGTTTAAAAAAGGCTATGGTGGCATAAAAATAGCTGAGTTAATTAATAATGGATTTGGAGCGGGAACTGTTCACCATACAGGGGCTAATGTATATAAAGAGGTAAAGCGCCGTAGCTTAATTGGTGAGCTCAATATAAAAGTAGGGGATGTTGATTACGTTCTGGAAGACTATTACCCAGCATTAATGAGTAAGGCAGAATTTAACTTTTTAGTTGCTGATTCATCTAAGCGTGGTGCGACTAAACACTCACAAAAGTTTGTGGGTATTTTATCGGGCGTGGGTGTGTTTAAGTGTGGTTGCTGTGGTAAATCGGTTGGTTCGCATGTTATTTACCGTAAAAAGTGTATAGATGAAGTAAAAAGTAGTCATAAGCGCTATGGCTGTGTTGAAGCCCGTCGCAATAATAACTGTGAAATGAGTTCTACGGTGCAAATTGAAATGGTCGAAAATGCGGTTGTTACTTTTTGCCAGGACAAAGTAAATCTTCAACGTATTTTATTAAAAGGTAGTGACCGTGAACAAATTAATACTGAAGAGTCTGTACTTGTTGCGCAGCTTAAAAAAATCAATGACGATATAAACTCACTCACCGAAACTTTATTAATACTTGAAGGTACACCGCCTCAGGCTATAGCTAATAAAATATCAATGCTTGAAACACAAGCACGTGATGTGCAAACCAAAATCGATACCAGTAAAAATAAACTCGCTAAAATAGAACACTCTTTTCGCGATGAAGTAACCGACCGCTGGCTATCGCTTACCAAAAACCTTGTACAACTTTCTGGCGATGAGCGTTTGGCCATACGCCAATTGGTTAAAGATACCTTTAAAAGCATTACCCTACAAATAGATGTTACTCAAACTATGGAGCAGGGTGGTTTGTTAGCCGTGTTTAACCAGTTGTTGGGTGATGCAACAACAGACTACTTTGATCTAATGCTTGAATTTCATAACGATAAAAAGCGGTTATTAAGGGTGAATAAGTTAAATGGGGAAGTAATGACGGGGTTAGATGTTTAAGTGAGTGCTTAAAAATAAAGCTAGACATAACAAACGCGATATCCTAAGATCACAAAAGTACCCATGGGTACTTTTTAAAGTTGCTGGGTTCACTAAACAGGTCTAACATTGCTTATGATCGTTTTAGTATTCACACCTAAACTTATACTTAGGAGGTTTACATGATTAACAGTAATCAACAAACCCACATGCAAGAATTTTCTCAAATAGTAGCTGCAACTGATTCTACCAATAGAATCTATTTGCGTGGCACGCAGACTGAGAAGAAAGCGGCTTTAATTAGCGCGCTAGGGAAAGCAAATATAACCAATGTCGCAGCAAAACCCAGAAAAAAAAGAAATTGAAGACGCTACAGTCAATGAGCTATTTGCAGTATTATCAGCCGAGTTTGGCTATGATTACTCTGATTGGCTTGATGAGATTGTAGCGCTGCAAGAACTTTGGCAAACGCAAGGCTATGTTGAAGTTTATGAGTCAAAAAGTCATCGACAATACGGTAGAATTAAAGATTCATCCCTCAAAGAAGGTGCTTCACCTTGGTACATTGGTATATATCACGCAAGATTATTACCCAACGATGAAGAGAATGATCCTCTAGTAGTCGTTAAGTTTCACAAAACTGAAACCGGTGAAATTGTAGATATGAAGCTAATGCTTGACCATAATGAGATTTTTGGTGATAAAACGGATAAGTATGATCCAAATACAATGAAGCGAATAAGGATGCAGATTGATACTTTCGTACAACAAGCCGATGCTAAGTTAAATGAAGAAAAACCCGCTGATTAGCGGGTTTTTTTATGGGGGTTAGTATTTGTGTATCATTCGGCTTAGTTTTTCGTTGGCGCCTTTGGCTATTTCTAGCAGCTGGTAGGGCTGTATTTTAAAACTTTCGCGGATTACGTTGGGCAGTTTGTCGAACGATGTAACCATGTTTTCTATGGCCAGTGCATGTGTGGTTTCGCCATCTTCTATGGTGAGCAAGTCCAGTGGTGCGGGTGCCTTGGTGATGGCCTGTTGTTGCTGGGCGTCAAATGCGCAAATCACTTGTAAGTGAAACTTAGAGGTTAGCACATTGCAGGCATACAAGAGTTCCTCACTAACATATAACAATACGCTGTTTTTAATAAATAGCTGAAAGGTCATATTATTTTAACTCGCAAGTAACTCTCGTAATTCATGACAGTTAGGAATGATAAAATTATCGCACACCATGCCCACGAAAAAAGCCGAAACCATTAGGTTTAATAATATCAGGATGTTTAGAGTTATTTAGCAACCCCCACCCACCAAAACCATTGGCTATAGCCCGACTTCCAATAGAAACCCCTCTCTGTTGACCTTCTATAATTGTAAGCAGAGCACCATCATTGATAATAAACCCATCATAACCAGAGTCTAGAAAACAACCCCTTAAAATTTCTACTTGATTATCTGATAAATTTAAATCTAATAAAATTAAACCTTTCCCTGCTCTTATTTTTATATTTGAACCGACCCACTCATAATCCCATGATTGCGTTGAGACTTTTACCTCACCATTTTCTACAAGTAATAATATATTTCCTTTTATATCAGTTAGTTTAAAAGATACGCATAACCAACTGTTCTCCGAATGAATAGTAAAGAAACTTTCACCATTAATCCAAAGAGCATAGTGCTCATTGTTTCCATCTGGGTAAAAGCCTTCAACCATATTACTACCGAATAAAGTTTTTAATTTGCGAGAGGGCTCTAATTTAAAAGGGGAGGTTAAGTTTTTATTTAAGTTATAAGGCTTGGCCCTAGCTTCGATGATTCTATCTTTCGATAGTTTAAAGGGCTTAGCTCTATGGTGATTAGGGCACAATAAGATCAAATTTTCAGCAGTATGCTCTTTGACAGTTGAATATTCTTCAATGTGATCATAATCAAAAAAAGGCATTCCACATATAGCGCACCCAAATCCACACTCTTTTCTGACTCTTCTTTTAATATCTGCAGGTATATATCTACTATCAGACATGAAAGTATCCTTACTTAATTCTTGTGTAACTGAAGTTAACAGCTCCAACACATTCATTCAAACTAAATTACAACAATTAATTAAAACAAACTGTTAAGTCTACAGCTTATAATCATTCAATTTACTTGCCGAATTTCGCGAAGGTTATAACGGTGTTCCGGTTCAGGTGCTCTGTTATCAGCATCAACCACTTCTATGAATGGTTCTTGCTGATATTGGTTGCACAGCTCTGTTATGAATACTTGGGTGCCGTGGGTTTGGCAGTGGCCATAACGGGTTTTATTTTTCGCTTGGCCGTGCCAGTCTGTGTGTGGGCAGTGCGGATCGTCGCTTTACCAATGTTTTTATAGGCCTGACAACTAATGCAGGCCTTTGGTATGGTGTTCACTAAATGCACCTTTCTATACGTTCTTGCGTTGCCCAGTGAAGTTGAGCCAGCGGCTTATTTAGCTGTATTGCTATCCAGCAGTTAAAGCGACACCATTTAATTACGTGGCTGTTGTTATTCATTACGCTATTCCACACATTTCAGATATTTCACGTTCTAGGCGGTGTTGCTCTAGTCGGTCTTCTAGTTTTTCGCGAGGTGATTTAGTTCGCTCTGCGTATGCAGGGGCGCTATTTTTTTTATTTGTAGCAGCTTTTTTTACTGCGAGTGGCGCTTTGCTTTTTGGTTTACGTGGTATATTGCTGGCTTGGTAGCTTTTACGTACACAACCGCAGCCGGTTGTTTTACCTAAATTACCTTTACGCACTGAACGTTGTATGCCGCAAACACAAATACACATAAAATATTGTTCGCCTTTTTCATCGCGTTTATTGTCCGATAGTACTGTCCAGTTGTTAAATACATCGCCGGCGCTTACGTTACCTGTTGCCATGGTTACTCTCCTGAACCAATAAATTTGGGCGCTTGAATAGTAGCGCGGTGTTTTGTAGTTGCTTAATGGTTACTCGCCGGCCATCTATGGCGATTACTTTCACTTTTTTAACTGGATGTTGCTCTTCAATAATGGTGTAGCGTTTATTATTTCTGATACTTTTTAAGCAACAAATACCATTTTTTGTCGACTCCCCAAACTCACGCGCTATTAATAGCTCAGTATAAAATAGGCCTGTTTCGAGCATTCTTTCAGCTGCTTCTTGTGTGTTCATTGGCTGCCTCCTACGCTACTTTTTTAAAGTCTGCGGGGTTGAGTGGTTTAAAGCGGCTGCAAAATACGTTGATCACTTGGTCGGTCATTGCGTCAAATACTTGCTGCTCTACGGCTTTGCCTTGCTCTACTATTTGGCCTTGTTCGTTAATAATGGCGAGGGTGTGGCCTGTTGTAATTGTTAGGCTGTTGGTACCTGATTTAATTAGGCTCATACGGCCTCCTTTATTTGCTTTGGCTGTGGATTAACCAGCGCTTTTTGTTGTTTTAGTTGATAGAACTGGCGAATACGGGCCCGTTGTTGGGCTACGCTGTGGCGTTTAAACTTGTGCATAAGTCACTAGCTTTAGTTGTTTAAATATATTGCTTACATATTTAGCCTGGTGTTTTGCATCGTCGAGTGCGTTATGGGGTTCGCCGGTAAATTTATTTGATTTTTTAGGGTCTATTCCTAGTAAGCGCCGGCCAATATCAACAACAGTGCGAACGTCACGGTCGTTACTAAAATGCCAGGCTTTGGTCATTTTGGTTACGGTGTAGGCGTTTGATAAAATCACGTTGTCGAATGTGGCGCCATTACCCCAAACAATACGGTTTTTATAGCCTTCAATTTGGTATAGCCAATCGTTAAGCTCTAGCAGGGCGTCTTTTAATGGCATGGTGTCTTTGTCATTAAAAATAGCGCGGGCTTCATCGCTTTGCCTCATCCACCATTGAAGAGTTGACGCGTCAACTTGGCCATATTGCATGGCATCTTCTAGGTCAATGACTTGGTAAAATTCTGCTCCAATGTTGCCTGTAATCGGGTTAAAGAATACGGCGCCAATAGATATGATGGCGGCGTCTGGCGCTTTACTAGTGGTTTCAATATCTAGCATTACGTCGTTTAATTCGGTGTTCATGGTGTTTCCTTTAGTGTTAATGCGTGTTTTGCAGTGGTTAGTTCCAAAATGGAACTAACCACTGCATCTTTATATCCAAGGCGTTAGCCCCAGTTGTTTACGTTCTTCGTTCCATTTCTTTACTAGCTGGCAGGCTTCTTGTTGAAGCTTTTTGTTAGTTAGTAAGCGGCTGATCTCTTCTGGCTTTTTTGCTTTAAAGCTGACCAAGGTTTCGAGTGTGGCGCGCTCAAAGCTGTTCATTAATCGCTACTGTTTGCCAGGGCTTTTAAATCTTTTACGTCGGTTTGCCAGCCGTTTGCTTTGGCGCGGCGTAGCCATTTACCACAGTGCTCTAGGGTGGACTTTTTAGGGCGTAGGCCACCTTTAGGTGCGTCGACTAGTTCAGCTTCGTCGTCTTTATTAAGCAGTATTAAACCGCCACGACCGCTCTGATTTAAGTAGAGTAGGGGCGTTTGTTGCTCGTCGTGCCCTTCAACCATGCCACCTAAGTGGTAGGGATAGGTTTGCACTATGTCGTTCCCACTTCTGTAAATTTGGTTTATGGCGGCTACATCTAGGCGGTTTTCAAGTTCGGCTATTTGTGCTTTTAGCTGCTTAGTTTTTTTACATTCGTCTTGGTGGTAACGCTTTTGCTGCTCTGCGGCTAGGCGTTGGCTTTCAAGGCGCTCTTTATAGCTTTTAATTTTGTCGCGCAATTTTTTAGGTGTGCCGGCTATTTCTTTAAAGGCTGCAAGGGTAATGGTTGCATCTTGATTTTTGGTTAATGCCTGGTCGCGTTCTCGATTTGCTTGCGCCAGCTTTATTTGGGCGTTTTCAAGGTTTTTAAGTAATACAGCCGTTCCTTGCTCGTAGTCTTTTACTGAAGTATTTAGTTTGTCGTTTTGCGCTTGCAGCTGGTCGACTTCGGTAACCATTTGGTCAAACTCGGCCACTTCTAGGTTGTATGCTGCAACTAAGTTTTCTATTGCATTAACTACGGTTAAGGGGTTATTGCTCATGTTTATTATCCTGGTGTTGTAATAACTTCAATTCAGCCCACTCATTGAGTGAGCTGTCAAAAATTACTGGTTAATAGTCTTCGTTTGGATGTAGGCGAAGTTCGCAATTGTCTTCATCAAAGTCGGCTAGGCCTGTTAAGGTCATTGACGAGGCGTAAGCTTTTATTATTAAGCTGTCTTCGTCGTGTAAAATGGTTGGGTTCCATAAGTGGCGTAGTCTTATATCGCCTTTTTTACCGATATATAAGTTTACTTCTGGGCGATTTTCGCGTTTTGAAATGTAGCCACCTTCGCGTTGTTTCCAAATTTTTAAGCTGTAACCGCCATGCGAATATTCGTTCGCTTCAAATTCAACAGTGGCGTATTCATCGGTGTTATCTATGTCGTAGTGGTCTTCTGCTTTCCAGTGCGCGACTATTTTGTTTATAAATTCGTGAATATCCATTGATTCAGGCAGTGGGGCGAATAGCTTGTTCATGCCTTCCATTAACTTTGCGGCTGCTTTACTTTCAAAAAACTCTGCAACTTTTTGTTCAACGGCTTTTAGCATTACGTCGTTGTAAGTGGGTATATCTATTTGTGATGGGTCAATTTTTAGTTTTTCATCAAGCAACTTGTTTAATTGTTCGGTGATGTTGCCGTATGACTCAAACTGGCGGCGGATTGACTCGTTTATTGATTTTTCAATACCTAGCTCAATTGATTTTTCAATTTCGCCACTTTCAATCATTTGTGCTACTTTTTTATCAACAACTGCATGTAGTTCTTGCATTGGTTTATTCCTGTGTTGTGTTTACTAAACCCATTGATCTAGGTTTTGTTCAATAATTAACAGTGCTATGTAGGCGATTACCCAGAGCATTGTCGTTAGGTGTTTTTTTAATGTTTTCATGCGGCCATTATTGTTTTTGGGGCGCGGGTGTTTTCTATTAGGCTTAAAAATGCTTTGGTCACACATAGGTCACGTCGTGAAGTGGCATTTAGGGCTAAAGTGCCTAATACGGCCTGTGTTTGCTTATTTACAAAAATTATTACGCAGTACTTGGTACCTGATTCGTAAATACGAATTTCTTCATTAATTAACCGCTGGTTTATAAAAGCGATACGTTGTTTTAGTTGGTTAATTAGTAATGATGTAAATATGTTTAGCATGGTCGCTTCCTTTTAATCCTTGTTGTGTTGTTGGTTAGTTGCTTACGGCAACCACTCGGCTGGGCTAGTTGGGCAAGTGCGCGCCAGCGGGTTGTGAAACTATTTTCAACTTGTAACTATTACTTACAGGTTGAATTTAAGCAGCGCTTGGCGGTGGCTCTGGGTAAGGGCTATTAGCCGCTTTTAGCTTAGGAACCACTAAATGAAATGGGCTTACCTTTTGGGCTTGTTTTAGTTTGCTAAGTAACAAGCCAGTTGCGGCGTTATTTTTTGCTGTTGGGAATAAAAATACTTTGGTCATTGCTATTCTCCTGTGCCGTTAGGCTGCTAGTAAGTCGTTTTGTAGTTCACGCATGCGGCGAGCGCGGGTATTACGAACTGTTCGGGCTACCCTAATAGTTCTAAAACTGCGCTCAACGTCGCTATTTGCCGCGTTTAGTAGGCATAACATTAGGCATACTGTGTAACGCAACACACCTTGCTTTATTGCTTGATGCACCGTTTGACGCATAGAATTGGTGTTGAATTTAAAGCTAAGTTCGTTACAGGCTTGGCGAACAGTACACAGCTTTACACCCAGCACGTTGGCTATACTTTTTTGTGGTAGGCCTTTCGCTACTAATAGCAAGGTGCGTGCTTGTTGGGTTGGTAAACGAGAATACGGCTTGGCATTAACGTGCATGTCGTCAAGCTGGTATCCGGTTTCTGTGCGTGTAGTGTTCATAATGCATCTAAGTTAACAAGTTTATTTGTTAATTAAGATACTCAAGCTTTTGTTTTTAGTCAAGCCAATTAAACAAATGTATTTGTTTTTATGCGAGGGGGATTATTAAGCACAAAAAAAACCGCCGAAGCGGTTTTAGTTATGTACTGAATTAAAATATAGTAGTTAGTGAGATGCTATTTTGTAGACTAATTCTGTAGATGAGCTTGATTCAATAATTATTTTATAATTTTTAAAACGTATTTCTTTTGAATCTGCAGGGTATATAAGTTCTTGCTTAAATGCTTGTTTTGCCATGTTTTCAAAAGTGTACTCACGGTAGATAAAATGCAGCCCGTTAGAGCCTTTACCTGTAAAAATTAGTTCGTGGTTTATATATCCACTCTCAGTAAGTGGTGTGACACTTTCAATAACAGTAAACTTAGTTGAATCAGGGCTCATTGTGTATGGAGAGCCACCACCTACGGGAGAACTCCAATAACTAGCGCTTGCCATTGTATGATCCCACAATCCACTTTTATCAATTCCAAAGGATAAGTGACTGCCAGGCACCGCTATCATTCTATTCCCATTCTCATTGATTCCGACAATTTGAAATTGATCTCCAATATTTGCATGTAAGGCAACAGCAACTGTCGCTAGGCCTCCGGTTAACTGGAAATTATTTGATGGTGTGACTCTTTTTTTTTCTACATATGCTTTATAAGCTTTTCTAGTCAGAATAGGGTCTCCAACATAGCTGGATGATGTTTCATTTAATTCATAACTTTTGTAATCTATTGTAGTTACTTTACCGGATTCTGGCGGGAGAGTGGTCATGCTATTAGTGCAACCAGAGAGCAGTAAAGTGAGCGCTATTACTTTTAAGTATTTCATAAACCTTATTTCCTTTTGGTTATTAATGATATGTATTTAAAGGCGCTTACGGTAACTACCAATTACCACGCCACATGTTACTGCGTCGGGAAGCATTTCTATTATGGGGTTAGGCCAGTTTGGGTTTAATGCTTTTAAGTATTTCTGAGAGCCATCAATAATAAGCTGCTTAAATGTAGCCTCTGTATTGCCATTTTGGCGAACAACTACACATGAGCCATTACGCGCCTCTACTTCTGGGTCAACAAATATAATTTCACCATTTACAAAATCGGGTGACATAGATTCGCCATGAACTTCGAGTGCATAAGTAAGTTTGCTGTGCTTTTCTGGGCATGGGTAGAACTCTTCTACATCACCTAAGTGAATATCAGTCCAATGGCCAGCTTGTACCCAGCTAATCAAGGGAACACTCGAAAGTACTTTATAATTTGGTAATACATTTTCTGTGTCAGGCTCCATTTGACCAATACCTTTTTCCAGCCAATCCGCAGATATATTAAGCACCCTAGCAATTGACGTAGTGTGTCCAGATTTACGAGCTTTTCCAGAGCAAAGATACTGAATTGACTGCTGACTAACACCAATTTCACTGGCTAGCTTTGCTTGAGCCATTTTTCTAGTTAATAGTGCATGTTTTAGACGATCGCCTAAGTTTTTCATGTGATACCTGACAAATTACTAATATGAACAATGGTACAAAAAAGTTTGTACTAAGTATTCACAAAAATATGTGTTGTAAAATAACAGAAGAGTTTGTATTCTTGCTGTTATTACTTCTTTATAGAGATAAAGCATGAACACTAATTACCCAGCTTTAGAAAAAGCAATCAAAATTGCTGGTGCTCAAACTAAACTATCAAAGGCAATTGGTAGTTCTCAACAAAATATTTCTTATTGGCTAAGAACTGGCAAAGTTGCGCCTGACAAAGTGATTCTGATTGAGAAGGCCACTGGTGTTTCTAGGTATGAACTGAGACCGGACATTTATCCGTCTGAGGAAAGTAAGCAGGCTGCTTAGTTTTATGGTTTTCATGGGATTTGTTCCTGTGTTGTTGTGCGGTTGATTTTAGACCAATAACAACAAGGGCATGCAGATCGTGTGGTATATGTTTTTTTATACAGGTGATTTATGGCAGTTAAAGATTTGACGCTTAGTTTTACTGTTGATAGTTCGGCAGTGATGCCACTTTTTGATCGTTTGCGTTCTGCGCTTGAAAAGCTAGAGGTGCATGTGACTAATTTGGTGCGCACTAATATTGAAGAGCTGCGCCAAAAAGATGATTTGGTTGTGGTGGTAACTCATTTTAATAAAGACGATATGAGTAGTGTGGTGTGTCTTTATCCAAGTGAGGGTTTATTACGTATTGCGAAAGCTGTGTTTGATAAACGATATGAAGACTTATTGCCACCACAGTTGGGTAACCTTGCCGCGGTGTATGAAAAGCATAGAGGCTCAAAATGAGTGAAGCTGAGTTATTAGAAAAGTTACGCAATATCGACTCTGTTGCTTTGGCTAATTTGCTAAACCCTAATCCTGGCAAGCTACACGAACTTAGCGTTTTTGTGCCAAAACCCACTATGCAACAAAAGGTAAGGGCTGCTGCTTGGATTAGTGGTATGGGGATTCATCAGGCTGGTGTGGATACACAAGCCCGATTGATGTGGCCGCTAACGAAATTTAGTGAGTTAGACGTTTCAAGAGAGGCTGCTAGAACTTTAGGGGGTGCTCTAGTTGCTCTCGTAGAAGCTCTGCCTCCTCAGCAGATTGAGCAGATTTGGATAGATCAAGACGAGCGCCTGTCTTTTGTTGATGAATTTGTGTCACTTGATGATAAAAGCCGTCATCGGGCTGAATAACATCGCCAACGTTTATAGGGGTAGTTGATGTGTATGTTTTTGAATTCATATCTCCCTCTTGGCAAAGGTAGTAAAGGCGATATTTATACATGATTTTGCTTCCTTATTTTGGTTTGTTGGTTTGGTTACTGAACATACTAATTTAAGGAAGCGCTTTAATACAACACAGTAATAGGATGAAAAACATGACTGAGCAAAATGAAGATTTATGTATTGGTGTTGCTACGTTTCAAGTTGATGGTGAGATAAAGCAATTTGGCTTAACTCAGGAAGACTTTGGTATGTTTATTCAAAGGGCTGAAAAGCTTCAAGAGAATATCAATTCAATGACAGACAGCTTGAAGCGTTTCAGCGAAGAGAAGGTAAAGCTAGAAAGCCAGCTTGCTGTTATTCGCCAAACTGATACCAGTTTTCAGGTAAAAGAGTGAGAGCTGGGCCTGTGCATTTTAATTTTTTCTCATCATCCCAGCCTGTTTCTTTGAAAAACAAGTACTGGTCATCTTCCTTCTTGGTGAAAAACTTAAATAGCATGGGGGCTGGTTTTAGCTTGTATTCTAATGAAGCTAAACCTTTCTCGGTAATTGAGTATTTGTCTTCTCCTGGAGATTTGCGTATGTATTTTTCATCATTTAACCATGTGATGGTTGGCTCAATCATGTTTTCCATATCGCTTAAGAAGTCATTTAAATGGAATTCATCGGCAGCCTTATACAGTTCTTCGTTAGTTAAACTAACTTTGCAAGGAAAGTTTCTAGCTGTGTGGTTGAGGATTAGCGAGCTAATTAGAACGAATTTATTTTGATTATCAATTGTAGGTGACATTTTTTGCTTCCTTATTTTGGTTTGTTGGGTGTGGTTACACAACATACTAATTTAAGGGAGCGCTTTAGTACAACAACACAGGAATAATAACAATGCAGCAAACAAGTTTGCAGGATTTAAGTGATGCATTGCAGTACCTTGACCCTAATTGTGCTCGTGATGAGTGGGTTAAGGTGGCAATGGGTATTAAAAATGAGTTTGGTGATGCGGGCTTTGATGCGTTTGATAGTTGGAGCGCGGGCAGTGAGCGTTATAAACCAAGTGATGTTAAGAGTACATGGCGTAGCATTAAGGCTGGCGGCGGTACTACGATTAAAACTGTTTTTAAAATGGCTATTGATAATGGCCTTACTGTTAGGCGTGAACCTATATCACCAGAAGAGCAAGCCAGGCTTAAAAAAGAATTTGCACAACGTGCTAAAGAGCGCGAAGCGCAAGAGGCAAAAGACGAAGCCGCGCGCCAGCGTTGGCAAGTGGTGATTGCTAATTTTAGTAAATTACTGATTGAACAATATACTAAACCTGTTAACTCTAATAAATATTTGGCTACCAAGAAGGTGGCCAGTTTTGGTTTAAGTAGCTTTAAAAGTGCTGTGATAGTTATTTTTAGACCTAATTTTACGGCTGAGACTGTAACAGGTGGCAAAGAGATTAAACAATTTTTTGCTGATTTGCCTGATAAAGAAAACCGCGATTTTAGCTTTTTGCATTTTAAACGTGGTGATTTGGTGATGCCATTAATTGATATTGAAAAGGCGCTTTGGAATATTCAGGTTATTAATGAGCAGGGCACTAAGCTGTTTTTAAAGCATGGCCGTAAGGCTGGGCTGTTTCACTTTATTGGTAAGGCGAGTAGTTGCAATATATTGGCTGTTTGTGAGGGATATGCTACTGGTGCGAGTATTCATATGGCGACCGCTTGGCCATGTGCAGTGGCGCTTGATGCAGGTAATTTAATGGCTGTTGCTACTGAGCTTAAACAAAAGCTTATTGATAAAACCTTTATATTTTGTGCTGATGATGATGCTAATACCAAGGGGAACCCGGGTGTAAGTATGGCTAATGCGGCTGCAGCTGCGGTGGGTGGTTTGGTGGCAATACCAGACTTTACTGCTGTTGTTGATAAGGCGGCATAATGGCGGGGCTTAGTTTAAACGATTGGAATGATTTACACGTTAGTGCTGGGCTTGATGCGGTTAAAACGCAGTTGCTTAGTGTAGTTGATAAGCCTAGCGCTAATGATGGTAATAAGGGAAATAACCCGCCGCCGCAAAACGCTGACGCGCGACAGCGTTCACTGGGGGATGAGCAGTGGCAAGCTGGTTTCCAAAGAACTAATTCGGGTATGCCTCAAGCAAGTATTAGTAATACTAAATTGGTGCTTGAAAATGACGCTGCTTTTGAGGGGGTTTTAGGTTATTGCGATTTTAGTTACCGTATTATTAAGCGTAAAAAGCCGCCTTTTAAAATGGGTAAGGTGGGTGAGTGGACCGATACTGATACTGAGCGTTTACGTATTTACCTTTCTGAAACCTATGGTTTTACGCCTAGGGCTAGTGATGTTATTGGGGCTATTGTTGTTCACTCTGAAGAACATGCTTTTCACCCAGTGCAAGAGTATTTAAATGCTGTTAAGTGGGATGGTACGCCTAGGGTTGCTATGTGGTTACATACTTATTTAGGTGCTGAAAATACTGACTATACGGCTATGGTTGGGACGTTCTTTTTGGTTTCGGCTGTGGCGCGGGTTATGCGGCCACCGGTTAAGGTTGATTCGGTGTTGATTTTGGAAGGGTCGCAGGGGTTGGGTAAATCTACTATGTGCCATAACTTATTTGGTGATTGGTTTACTGATACGCCTATGGCTCTTGGTGAAAAAGATACGTTTCAGCAAATGCAGGGTATGTGGGGTATTGAGCTTGCTGAGCTTGATTCGTTTAATAAGGCTGAAAATACAAAGGCTAAACAGTTTTTTGGGTCACAAGTTGATAGGTATCGCCCTAGTTATGGTCGTATGGTGCAGGAGTTTCCGAGGCAATGTGTATTTGTGGGTACGACTAACCAAGATAGGTATTTAAAAGACTCTACGGGTAATAGGCGTTATTGGCCTGTGATGTGTACTAATATATGCCAGGATAAAATTGCCACTGATAGAGATCAGCTTTGGGCTGAGGCTTTATATTTATTTAATGAAGGTATGCCTTGGTGGCCTACTGATGAGTATAAGCATTTATTTGAAGAGCAGCAGGAAGATAGATTTGATTCTGATGTTTGGGAAGGGCTTGTTTATGATTGGCTGCTTAAAAACATGCGTGGTGACTATGCACTGTCGGATATTATGACTGAGGTGCTTGGTATGGACCCGCATGCTATGCGTCCGCCTGAACAAAAGCGAGTTGGGCAGATTATGCATAGGCTTGGATTTACTAAGAAGAAGAAACGTGTTGATGGTAAGCGCCCTGCGTTTTATGTGCCACCTGAGGGGTTTTGGAATGCTAAATAGGCTTTTTACTATGACCATGACCAGTGTAGGTGACCGCTACAAGCTGCGTAGTTATTGGGTTGGTCACGGTGGTCATGGTGGTCACGGTGTTTTTACGCACACATACGCGCGCGGGTGCGAGCGGGTACGCGTGTTTTCTACTTTCTATTTATATAGTTGTTCTTGTGTATATAAAAACACTATGACCAGTATGACCAGTATGACCAATGTAGTAATAGCAAGGGGTTCAGCGGTCACGGTAGGTGGTCACGGTAGAAACAAGGGTGACCAAGGCGTTTTTAATTTGTTATTTGGCTTTAACGGGGAACGATGATGCAGTTAGTTACGACTATTGATGATTTGCTTAATGAGTGGGGTGTGTGGTCTCAAGCTGGGTTGGGTTTAACGCTTAGCTCTGCATCAAACGATAATACTATTGCAGTAATTGATGATGATACAGGGTTAATGGTAGACCAGGCTGTGGCAATGCTTGGGCTGTATGCTCCAAAAACTAAAACGGTGGTTATGATGAGCTATCGCTCTAAACTAAGTACTAGGCAAATTGCTAAGAATTTAGATATTGGTGAAACTAAGGCGAGACAGTTGCTGTTAAGTGGTGCATCTTGGCTTGAAGGGCATTTAATGGCGAAAGGGATTTTAATTAAAACTGCTGCATAAATAGTTTGCAATTGCGCGCGCAAGAACTATACTATTTCATGTAAGCTTAGCAGAGCTGCATCATAAAGCCCGAGGTTAAAACCTTGGGCTTTTTTGTGTCTGCTTTTTAAGTTATACCTACTTGTGTTGTAAACCCGCCTTGGCTTTTTGCCTGGCGGGTTTTTTATTTTGGGGCCTTTAAATGAAAATTAATAAACTATTAGCTGCTGGCGTTACGGGTGTTCTTGCTCTGGCTGGGGTTATGGTTGCTGATTTTGAGGGTGAAGTACGCACAGGTTATGTTGATCCTGTTGGTGTAGTTACGGCTTGCTTTGGACATACCCAAACTGCTGAGCTTGGTAAGGCCTACACAGAACATGAATGTTTAAACCTATTTGCTATGGACTTAGGTGATCATAATGAGCAGTTGTTAAGAGCGGTTAAGCAGCCGCTTTCTATTGGTGAGCATGCGGCTTATTTGTCGTTTCACTATAACGTGGGTGCTGGGAACTTTCGTAGCAGTACTCTACTTAAATATTTAAATAACAGTGAGCGGGCTCTAGCATGTAATGAGTTGTCTCGTTGGGTTTATGCTGATGGCCGTAAGCTTGCTGGTTTAATTAAACGTCGAGAACTTGAGCGCCAACTGTGTTTGAGTGAACTTAGTGATGTTTAGCTTAAATAAGATAGTGCTGGTTGCCTTTACTGCGATGCTGAGTATTACTGCATTGATGTATATGGGCGTTAAGTCTGATTTGAATACGGCCATTGAAAATAATAAGCAGCTTAAAGTATCGGTGCAAAGCTATAAGAACCATGCAACGTATTTAACAGATAGTTTGGTTGTTGCTGATGAGCAGAATAAGCAGTTAATTAAAGAACGTGACTTACTTAGCACGCTTAGAGCGCAACACCAGCAGCAGCTTATTGCAATTAAAATAAAACTTAATAATTCTAACGTGCAGCTCGATGCATTAAGGCAATCAACTGATGAAACAACTAAACATTGGGCTAATGGCTGTGTGCCTAACGCTGTTGTCGGCATGTTCAAGTACGCAACAGTTAGAACCTGTAGTAAAGACGATAGTGCAAACTAAATTTAGGTTTGTGCTAATTCCTAACGAGTTTATAAAACCATGTAATGTAAGTACTCAGGTTGTTGGTGATAATACGTCACATGCGCAGTATACGACTTACCTTGAGTCGGTTATTGATGCGTGTAATGAGCAGCTGATGAGGGCGAGAAATTGGAACAATGCGAATAGAGACTAGTGATATTGCAACGCAAAAAGCAACCAGCATCACGAGCTATGCAGCAAGTTTTGGAGCAGCAGCTGGAGGGGTGTTTAGCTTGAATGAATGGGCAATATTACTAGGGATTGTGTTTGCTGCTCTTACTTTTTTAGCGAACTGTTGGTTTCAACATAAGCGTAATGAACGCGAAGCTAAGAAGTATGAGGATGATAAAGAGTTTCATCGAGCAAGAATGCAAGCATTACAGCAGAGCGACCAAGCGCATTTGATTTGTGGAGATAACAACAATGGCTACTAAGCCTGGGTGTTGGTGTACTAAGTGCCGCAAGGTACATAAAGATGAGCCTTGCCCGCATCGTAAGCCATTTGAACGTAAACGTGGACCTACTAAACAGTCAGGCCGAGGAGGGCGTGTGTGGCAAAGAACACGAGAATTTATATTTCATCGTGATAATTTTTTATGCCAGATATGTAAGAGCAAGGGCATCTTAATATCTGTTGAGCTACATGGTGCTTACCATGGCATATGTGACCATATGGTTCCTATTAGCCAAGGTGGTGATGATAAGTTAGATAACCTTCAAACCATCTGCCAAACGTGTGATAAAAACAAAACAGCACTTGAGTCTCGCTATAGTGTTGACCCGGGGGTAGGCAAAGTCTAGCGCCTCGCCTCGTTCACCGCCCCCTCAGTTAGATTTTTATGCGGGGCAGAATTGAAATGAAAAAACCCACTTTAGAGATTATTTAGTTATATGGCCGGTAGATACCCAGCAGTAGTAGCGGATACAGCTAACAAAGTTGTTCAATTCCCTAAGACTACTGAACAAAGCGCGGAAATAAGTGATAAGGACGCTAAAAAACTTGCGATCAAATCGCGTCCGCGTGGAATGTCAAAAGCTGAGCAAGTGGTATGGAATAACGATATACCTGAATATGTAAAAATTAACAGGTTCAAGCCTCACTATATACGTTTCTTTAAAGAGTACTGTGTTGTAGTAGCGCGCATGGAAGCGTCTGTTGCCTATTTAGAAGACCAAGGTTGGAAATATACAACCGAAGGTCGTAACGGTATACAGCACAAAACACGCCCGGAGGTCAGTCAATATAATGATGACTGGCGTAAATTTAATAGTTTAATTAATCAACTAGGAGGGAGTCCAGCGACTGATCAGCGGTTTAATAACCTGCAACCTGGGCTGTTCGATGACTTATATTAAATGCGTAACAACTATCCTACGTTTGAGCGTGATCACCTAGCTGATATAGAACAATACGCGAGTGATGTTTTAAGTGGTAAGCGCCTTGCTAATAAGTATGAACGATTAGCAATAGAGCGTGAAAGCAGAGACTTACAACGAGCAGGTAGTAAAGACTTTCCTTATTACTTTGACACTGAAGCCGTTTTAAAAGTTATTACATTTATTGAAACCTTTAGCCATGTAAAAGGTAAATGGGCAAGGGCTAAAGGGCAAGAAGGGTTACTAAGCTTTAGCGGTTGGCAAAAATGGATTACAGCACAAGTATATGGCTGGAAACATATAGAAACTCATCGTCGCCGTTTTCGTACCGCATTTACGTTGGTACCTCGAAAAAACGGCAAGTCGACTTGGGTTGCCCCAATTGGTTTATACATGTTGGCCAACGACAACGAACCGGGTGCCGAAGTTTACTGTGGTGCAACTACACAAAAACAAGCTAACGAAGTTTTTAACCCAGCTAAAAAAATGGCAACTAAGCAGCCAATATTTAGGCGCCGTTTTAATATTGAATTGTTTGCTCAGCAAATAGAAAAAACAAACGATGGCGGTAAATTCGAACGCTTAATTGGTAACCCGGGGGATGGTGGTTCACCTAGTTGTTATTTATGTGACGAGTACCACGAGCATGACGATGATGATCAGCGAGATACTATGATCACCGGCATGGGTGCACGCGAGCAACCACTTGAATGGATAATATCTACTGCCGGCTCAAACTGGTTTGGTCCATGTGGCCAATACCAAAAAGAGTGCCAAGAAATACTTGAAGGTACCAGAACCGACGAAACCGTTTTTGCCATGATTTACACTATTGATGCTGACGATGACTGGCAAAGTGAAGCCGCACTTGAAAAAGCAAACCCTAACTTTGGCGTGTCTGTAGAAGTTGAGTTTTTATTAAATCAGCTATCTAAAGCTAAACAATCGGCACGTAAGCAAAATGCTTTTAAAACTAAGCATCTTAATTTATGGGTTGGTGCACGTGAGTCCTGGCTAAACCTTGAAGACTGGAAAGCGGCAGCTGATACCAACTTAAACATTGAACAGTTTACAGGTGAAGAGTGCACTAAAGGCGTCGACCTATCTGAGTCTGACGATTTAACCGCCGATGTAACCTGTTTTACACGCGAGATAAACGGCAAATTACATTACTACTTCTTTGCTAAAACCTACGTAACAGAGGCAAAAGCAAACGAAATAGATATATATCGTGACTGGGTTGATCAAGGACACCTAATAGAGTGCGAAGGTACCAGCATAGATTACGACGAAGTAGAGCGCGCTATCGAAACAGATAACGAAAACTACCAAGTAACAGGCTTGTTTTACGACCCAGCAGGCGCGGCACCTATTGCTCAGCGTGTACAAAACAGTACAGGTATAGAGCCTATTAAGGTGTCACAAAATTACACCAACTTTTCGCCGGCAATGCGTGAGTTTGAAAACTTACTCAGGCAAGGCCGTATACACCATAACGGTGATCCTGTTCTTACTTGGTGCTTAGGCAACGTAATAGCCAAAGAAACCATGGACGGTAAATACATTCGCCCAGTAAAAGAGCATAAAGACAACAAAATTGATACCGCCGTCGCTAAGTTGCTGGCCTTTATTGGCTCATGGCAGCCAGAAGAAGACGATGGTTCTAATCAAGAGTTTTTGGAATTCTAATGTTTAAAATCCCGTTTTTAAGTCGTAAAACCTCGCCAGCAGTCAATAACATAGCTGATCAAGATAATATTTCAGTACAGGATATAAATAGCTTATCTGACTTGTTTGGGGTAATGCCATCGTTGGCAGGCCCGGCGGTAACGCCTAAAACATCAATGAAAGTGTCGATTGTATTCGCCTGTGTGCGCCTAATTGCCGGTGCAATTGCACAGATGCCCGTACATATCTATGAGCGCGGTGACAATGGCGATAAAAAACGCGTTCCTAACCACAATTTAGCTAATCTTTTTAACTTACAGCCCACTCCAGTATGGAGCGCCGCCGCGTTTTGGGAGTATATGGTTTCAAGTATGCTACTTCATGGCGATGGTTACGGTGTTTTAATACGCGATCGTAACGGCGATATAGAAGAAATACTGCCAATTAGCCCCGCAGGTATGAACGTAGTTAACAACAACGGCCGGCTAAATTACTTTTTTACACTAAATGGTACCGCCCGCGGGTTTGACCAAGACGACATATTGCACTTTCCGGGCTTTGGTTTTAACGGCCTTAAATCAATGTCGGTTATTCAATGGGGTGCGTTTAACAGTATTGGGCTTGAGCTTGCCATGGAGCAACACAGTGGCGAGTTTTTTAAATCGGGTTCAACTCAGCGCGTAGCCGTAGTTAAGCAAGGCAAGTGGGACGAAAAACAAAAACAATCATTCAGAAACGCATGGGTTAAAGCATACGGCGGCATTGAAAACTCAAAGTTTCCGCTGGTTCTTGATAACAGCACAGACGTAAAGCAACTTAGCGTATCAGCAAAAGACTCACAGCTGCTTGAATCGCGTGAATTTCAAATTACCGACATAGCCCGCGCGTTTGGCCTACCTAGTTTTATGGTAAACCAAGAGCAAAAATCAACATCGTGGGGCTCAGGTATTGGTGAAATTGGCTTATCGTTCTTGCGTTTTACGCTTGGGCCACACTTAAACCGCTTTGAACAAGAAATAAACCGCAAGCTGTTTTTAAATAAACCTATGTTTGCCGAGTTTATAGCCGCTAATTTAATGCGCTTAACGCTTAAAGATAGAAACGAAGCATACCGCCAATCCATAGGTGGCTCACAAGGCCCCGGTTGGATGAGCATAGACGAAGTGCGTAAGCTCGAAAATCTACCCGAACTAGGCGGGCGCTATGCTTTGCCATACGACCCAATAGCAAATAACCAACCACCGGGAAACGAATCATGAATAACAGCCGAAAACTAATGCAGTTAGTTAAAAACAACTGCCAGAACCGTGACCAAGTTGGTTATCAAGTTAAACAGCAATCACCACTTGCCAACCCAGGCGAGAGTCGCCCCGCATTTTTAATTTACGATGTAATCGACCCATGGTGGGGCGTATCGGCCGAGATGATAAAGCGCGACCTGCTCAGCATTACCGATGTAACCGACATCGATGTATATATTAATAGCCCAGGCGGTGACGTATTTGAAGCCACCGCCATTTACTCAAGCTTTAAAGCGCACCCAGCAAAAATTCATATTCACATCGATGGCATCGCAGCCAGTGCCGCAACACGCATTGCATTAGCGGGCGACACCATTGAGATTGCCGACTCAGGCTTTTACATGATCCACTATGCCTGGACGCTCGCACTGGGTAACGCACAAGAAATACGCGACACCGCCGACATGCTTGATAAAGTCGATAACACCATAGTAAACGACTACGAAAAGCGTACTGAAGCAGGTGAGGAACAAGTACGCACCTGGATGAAAAACGAAACCTGGTTTACCGCACAAGAAGCCCTAGAACATGGCTTTGTAGACAGTATTATGCAAGATGGTACAAGCGATAAAACTACTAATAAAGCGTGGGACTTAACATCATATCAAAACGCACCTAAACCAAAACCACCAGAAGATAAATTTTTGCAGCGTGAACGCTTAGAGCGATTTGCTAACATGCTGCTCACTACTGGCTAGCTCCGCTGGCACCACTATTTAAAGCACCTTAGGGTGCTTTTTTTGTAATTAAAATCGAGGAAATTAAAATATGTCTATCCAACAAAAGCGTGAGCAGCGAAAAGGTTTAGCTGTAACCCTAAACCAATTGGTAACTGATCACCCAAAAGACGAAGCTTGGAGCGATGACAAGCAAAAGAAATACGACGACCTAGTTAATAAAATTGATGCACTAGACGGTGACCTAGACCGCCAACAAAAAGTGTTTGACCTACAAGCTAAGTCAAAGCAAACCATTCAAGACCGCACAGACCAAGGCGGTATTTCTACTGATGAAGCTGAGCACCAAATTCATCAAGAAAAAGCAGCTTATGCATCGTGGTTACGCGGTGGCATGTCGGCACTAAATGAAGAGCAGCGCAGTGCGGTACAAAACCGTATTAACAGCCCTAAAAACACCATGAGCACAGGTACAGGCTCTGAAGGTGGTTATTTAACGGCTGATGAAATTGCACCGGGTATTTCACAAGCGCTTAAAGCGTATGGCGGTATGCGAGAGCTTGCAACCGTAGTACCTACTGCAACGGGTTCTACTATTCCATGGCCAACAGCTAACGCAACCGCTGAGCAAGGTGAATGGCTAGCTGAAAATACACAAGCTGGCGATGAAGATACAACATTCGGTGTACGCAACATTGATACACACATGATCAGCTCTAAAGTAATTGCAGTGCCGTTTCAATTACTGCAAGACACGCAGTTTAACCTTGAAGGTTATATTAACGAGCAAATTGGTATGCGTATTGGTCGCACCTCAGAAGATGCGTTTATTAATGGCACAGGCACATCAATGCCGCACGGTATTTTAACCGATACCACTGCTGGTAAAGTGGGCGTTTCGGGCCAAACGTCAATAATTACCTTAGATGATTTAATTGACCTAGAGCACAGCGTAGACCCAGCTTACCGCCGTAGCGCGCAATGTGGGTTTATGATGAACGACTCAACAATTAAAGTGGTTAAAAAGCTTAAAGATACACAAGGTCGCCCGCTTTGGTTACCAGGTATAGAAGCCTCAGAGCCTAATACTATTTTAGGTAAAGCGTATGCCACTAACCAGCATATTCCAGCTATGGCGGCTAATGCCAAGTCGGTTTTATTTGGTGATTTTTCTAAATACATTGTGCGCGATGTATCGCAAATGTTGTTCTTCCGCTTTACCGATAGCGCATACAGCCGCAAAGGCCAAGTTGGCTTTTTAGCATTTATGCGTACCGGTGGCCGCTGTATTGATGTGGGTGGTGCTGTTAAGTATTACCAAAACGCAGCCGCTTAATTGATGCACCTATAGCCCCTTAATTGGGGCTTTTTTATTTAACTAAGGAATTATCATGGCAGCTAAAAAGCTAATTACTGCACGTGTACTGGTTGCATGTGTGATTGCTGATCAATCTTTTGAGCCAAACGCACTTGTAAAAGGTGATGCTGAATTACTTGAACCACTTATTAAAGTAGGTGAGCTATCAAGTGACAAAGCAGCGGTTGATTACTGCAGCAAAGAGCTAGAAGTTGAAGTTGTTGATCTTAATGCGACTGATGAAGCCGTAGAGAGTGAAACTGACGAAAACACTGACGGCAAAGAGTAACAACAATGAACATGCTCCGAAAAGTAATACAGGCACCCACTATTGAGCCCATAACTATTGATGAGTTAGCACAGCATACCAATGCAGATGATGACCATTACGATTACTTAAAAAGCTTAGTACCCAGAGCGCGTAAACGCTTTGAGCAACGCACAGGCCGTTTGCTCGTAGAACAAACATGGCAATTTGCAATGCCTAAATTTTGTAATCAAATTGTGCTGCCTTATACACCTCTTCGGAGCATATCGTCGATTAAATATATTGATAAGCTAGGGCAGCTCGTCACTATTGACCCTGCCGAGTATCGCATTGTTGACCACGGATTAACCGCCACTATTACACCAAAATTGGGAGGCAACTGGCCTGCAGTGGGCTTTAAGGTAGTTGATGCCGTGCAAATTGAATGTGTATTTGGTCATGCAACTTCTATAAATGAGGGTACCAGCATCGATGCCAGCAATATTATAGACCAAGATAAATACGAGCTTTCAAAGCAGGCCATTATGGTTTTAGTAGCCGATTGGTTTCGTAACCGTGAAGACACAGCACCGGTGCAACTTTACGATATGCCAAACGCATTTAAGTCTATTGCTAACGAACTCGCAGTTGAACTGCTATGAAGTCGCTACCCGCCGGGCAATTTAATTGCAAAGCTAGCTTTGGCAAAAACACCAAATCAGATGATGGCTATAACACTAATAGCTATCAACATGAATTTTATAAATGGGTAAAAATACAAACCGGTGCAGCTAAAGAACTTGAGCAAAGCGGCCAGTTAATGGGCGAGTTAACGCATTCAATTACATGCCGCTACAGTAGCAAAATAACCTCTACACACCAAATCACCTATAAACAAAGAACGTTTGAAATAATTGGTGCACCCGTCAATAAAGATTTTGCCAACACATTAACCATTATCGCTGTTAAGGAGATCACTCATGCTTAATGCAGGTATTGATATATCGGGCCTTAAAAAAATGGAGCAGGCATTACTTAATATTGGTAAAGAAATAGGGGCTAAAAAAGCGACCGGAATAATGACTAGTGCCATTAAAGACGGCGCTATTAAATATCAGCAAGGCATGCAGCGTAATGCGCCCGAGTCTGACTTTGCTCGCGTAGTAAAAACTAAAGGGGGCCAAAAGGTTGATATT
The DNA here is from genome assembly GCF_011378805.1 of Pseudoalteromonas sp. Z9A6. Lineage (NCBI taxonomy): Bacteria > Pseudomonadati > Pseudomonadota > Gammaproteobacteria > Alteromonadales > Pseudoalteromonadaceae > Pseudoalteromonas > Pseudoalteromonas sp. Z9A6. The sequence continues at coordinate 11,725 of NZ_WTKZ01000040.1, read as the reverse complement.
CGCCCGGGCTTTTTAAAGTCGCGTATAAAAGTACGCGCTAGCACTAATAGATCGGGCGCTACCACCAGGCGCTTTAGTAAAGGCGTTGTATCACTTGTGCGTGTTGGCGTATTTAAGGTGCCTTATGTTGTGCAAGTTGAATACGGCACAAATAAACATAAAGCTCAGCCATTTATTCGCCAGGCCTTTAGCAAAAGAACAAACCAAGTTGTGGTTGTTATTAATCGTGGTTTAGCTAAACGTATTGATTTAGCGCAGCGCCGCATAGCTAAAAAGTATAAATAACGATGATAGAAAACAGCATTCGTAACAAAGCCCTGCAATCTGCTGCTTTAAGTTCGTTAATTGCAAGGCGCTTACATTTTACAACTAGCCATAACTCAAACGATAACTATGTGTTATTGCAATTAATAACAGACCAAACCCCAATAGAAGTTCACTTGGAAGATAGCCAGAGCGAAGCGCTTATTCAGTTTGACTGCTACAGCACTTCACCAGAAACGGCCAAAGCCATAGCCAAAGAACTTGCAAACATATTTAACAAACAAGGTTTTAGTGATAGCAGCGTAAATGTGCAACTCGCTCTTAAACAAAACCGCATACCCGATTTTGAAACCGGCTCAGGGTTATACCGTGAGTCATACGAATACATTTTTTATTACCACAACCTAAATAACGAGGTATAAACATGCCAGCTCCAACTCCTGTAAGTACACCAGCCGCTGATACGGTTGATTCACATAATTCAACACTACAGTTTTGCTCAACCGGTATAGGCACTGTTGATACCTTTTTGCCTGGGCTCGATGTGATCCCACAAATTAATTCAGGCAAGGTATACGAAGATGATACCGACATAGCAGCAGAAAACCGCAGCTATAGCGAAAAAGCACTCCCTGAAGACCAAGACTTTGAGCTGGTTTTTCGCCATAAGCCGGCTGATGCAGACCAAAAGCCGTTTTGCGAATTAGTAAAAGCCGGTACACCTATCACTATTAAGGTGACTCGTGCCAGTGGCGAAGTGCAAGACGTTGTGTATTTACCGCATGACTACTTTAGTGGCGAATCGGGTAAAGACTCAGGTAAGCAGATGTTTGCCTGTATTGGCAAGCTACAACAAGTTGTGTTCTCAACATTACCGGCGGGTGTGTAAATGATTACTGCAGAGCAAATAATGGCGGGCAAACTGGCAACATCGACCCGCCACTTTGAAGTGCCTAGTGTAGGCAAAATACTATTACATCGTTTGCCGGCTGTTGAAGAAGCCAAAGCACGTGAAATGTTTAGTGACCAAGAAATAAACCCTAAAAAGTTAGAAAAACTAGCCCAGCGAAATACTTATTACATGCTCCATGGTGTGTTTAACGACAAAGAAGCCGCTAAATTACCTAATTTATTAGATGTGCAGCAGCTTGGAATGATTCATACCACAGGTTTGTTTTTTATGAAGCTAGAGCAAGAACACCTCGAAGCTACTGAAAAAAACTAAAAGAGCAGCCCGAGTTACAAGCGCTCTGCAACTTAGCAGATAACTTGGGTTGCTCTATTTACGACCTTAGAAACCGCCTATGCCCTGAAGAGCTTGAACTTCGACTAGTACATCAAAGTATTAAAATGGGGCTTACTTTTGATAGAAGCGAGCAGCGCAAAATCGCACAAGAGAAAAAGCGCCGAGAATCCGAAGCGTTTTTAAATACCTGTCCTTGGCGTAAACAAAAGAGAAAGTAACAATGGCATCAATTGCAACACTCACCATAGATTTAATTGGTAAAAGTGCAAAGCTGACTGCTGAGCTCAATAAAGCCAATAAAAACACTAAATCGTGGGCAGATAAAACCCGCAAGATGGTTAACGCTAGCAGCAAAGTTATGGCTGGGTTTGGGGTGGCGGGTGTTGCTGCTCTTACTGCTATTTATGCTAAAAATGCAGCATTTATAGATCAGCAAGCAAAAACAGCTGACCGCTTGGGTATTACTACTCAGGCATTAGGCGGTTTACAGCATGCTGCTAATTTATATGGCGCGTCTAATGAGGAGCTAAATAAGTCACTGCAAACCATGCAAAAAAACTTAGGCCAAGTGGGGCAAACGGGCACAGGCGAGGCCAAATATGCCCTTGATGGATTAGGTTTATCGGTTAAAGATTTACAAGGCTTAGCGCCTGAAGAGCAATTTAAAGTTATTGCCGACAAGCTAAAAAATGTTGAAGACCAAAGCCAAAAAGTTTACCTAGCGCAAAGTTTAATGGGTAAGTCGGGCGCTAAGATGATCAACGTAATGGACGCCGGTGCAGATGGCATAACAGCCATGATGGAAGAAGCCGACGCGCTAGGCATGACATTTACACGTGTTGATGCGGCTAAAGTAGAAATGGCTAATGACGCACTCGATAAAGCGCAAAAAACAACGCATAGCTTTGGGCAAACCTTAGCAATAGAAATGGCGCCTATTGTTGGCGCTATTTCAGAACTGTTTATTGAAAACGCAAAAGAAGCCGGCGGTTTTGGCCAAGTTGCACAACAAGCAATAGGTAAGGTAACGAGTGTAATTGGTGTTATGGCCGATGGCGTACAAGGTATAAATATACTCTTTAAAGGTGCCAAAGTTGTTGCTATGGGCTTTTCTGCAGCACTATGGGAGGGGCTAGCATTTGTAGTAAATAAAGGGATTGTTCCATTTGCTAATAGTATTACTAACGGTCTTTTATACCCAATTAGAAAAGTATTAGAGCTTTCACAGCATATACCAGGCATTGGTGACTCTGCAAAGTCGGCATTAACCGAGCTAAATAAACTAGGTAAGGCAGAGGGCTTTAAAACGCTTGATAGTATTGGTTCACAGGCATTAAAAAATTTAGAGCTGGCACAGGATGACTTTAAAAAATCACTAATGGAACCGCTTAAATCTGAAGTTATTAATGGCTGGGTTGCCGACGTACAAACTAAATTTCAAACCGCTGCTGAAAAGCAGGTGAATGACTCGAAAAAGCCAGGGTTAAGCGATTTATTATTAAAAGAAGACCCTAAGGCTATTGATGAAAAAGCTCAAAAATTAATTGATGCGGCCCGTAATCAATATCAACAAATATTTGATGCTCAATTAGAGTTTGAAGGCAAAGAAGTAGAACTTGAAAACCGTAGGTACGAAAGAAAAATCACACAAATGGAGCAAGAGTTTCAGTTGCTACGAGATAAAAATTTAGTAACAACAGAAATTGAAAGTGAATATCGTTTAGCTAAAGAGCAATTAGAAGCTCAGCATAAAGGTAATTTAGCAGAGCAAAATAACGACTTTTGGACGAACTATGCAGAGTCTATTCGTACAACTGCTGAAAATACAGATCAACTTTGGGCTGATACGCTAACAAGTTTTAGCCAAAATATGTCCAGTAATATTACTAACGCTATTTATGAGTGGGAAGGCTTTGGTAATTTAGTAAAAAATATTGCAGTTGGTTTTTCTAAGTCTGTTGTGCAGTCTTTAGTTGAGATTGGAACTCAGCGCCTAGTTTTATGGGCCTTAGAGGCAACACTTGGTAAAGCTAAATCAGTAAGTTACCTCACACAAGTTACCGGACAAGCTCAAGCCGGTGCGCATTTAGCTGCTATAAATGCATTTGCTTCAACAGCCGCTATTCCAATTATAGGACCAGCTTTAGCGCCAGGGGCAGCTGCGGCGGCAGAGGCTATAACTCAACCGTTTGCAGCAGCTGCAATTGCATCAGCTGCCAGTACTATGGCCTCGTTCGATGGAGGTGGTTACACCGGTGATGGCCCACGTATAGGAGGGGTAGATGGTAAAGGGGGAATGTACGCCATTGTCCATCCTCAAGAAACAGTTGTAGATCACACTAAAGGTCAAAACCTCGGCTCAAGTGTCACGGTTAATATTATTGAAGATGCATCACGCGCCGGTACGCAGAGTAAAAGTAATGGCTTATCTGGTAAAGACGTGATTGACGTGTTTGTCAGTAATATCCGCGAAGGTGGCGAGGCATCCTCTGTACTCGAATTAAGCTATGGATTACAAAGGCAGGGGATATAAGCCATGTTAATTAACTATCCAAAAGGCCTGCGATTACCTCTTTTATCAAGTTACGGCCTATCACAAAACTCTAATTTACTACGCACACAAATGGCCAGCGGCAGCGCCCGTGTTCGCCAACGCTTTCATTCGGTTCCTACCGTTATGACAGCAAGCTGGAAATTAAATAAAGACCAGGCATCAATACTAGAAGGCTTTGTAACGCATGGCATAAGCAACGCCGTTAACTGGTTTGTAATGCCCGTTTTAACCCCACAAGGATTAATAGAACACGATGCAAGATTTATTAAAAACCCGCTTGAATCTGCCAGCTTTAACGGCGGTTTTTGGAACTACAGCGCTAATATCGAGATTAAAAAACGACAAGTAATAAGTGAGGAGGTAATGGTAAATCTATTACTCACTCCACTTACAGCAGAGACATTTGCAGCATCCGTAACTAATTCAATGAACAAATATTTGGAAAATTAAATGGCTAATTATTTAACCCTAGTTGAGCAACTCAGCACAGCAGTAGAGCAGTTAAACCAAGTTCTACAAGGTGACGAAACCACCACTGTAGACATTAACGGCAAAGTACAGCCAAGCGTACAGAAAAAGACGCTTGATGAAGTCACTGCAAAAGTGCAATTAGTTTTAGATGCTGCTGCAGATATTGATGCTGTGAAATACGCAACTACTGCAGCGGGGATTGCAGCCACTACAGATGGACAGTTTTTTAGTGTTGTGAGTGATGATGATGACAGTTATTTAGATTTGTATAAAAACGATAATGATAGTGCTGAATACATAAAAAGTTACCCTAGCGCCGAAGCGATACACAATATACCCGTAAAAGAACACATTTCAAAAAAGGATTTTACACTAAGTGATGAGTCAGGAGAGACAATATTAAGCGCCAATTCTAATGAGTTAGAGTTTGCTGGTAATGCTAAATTCAAAACGTTAGAAACTACAGATCCTGTTAGCAGCGGCTTAAATCAACAATTGGAATCTCCTTTCTTATACTCATTAACTGATTCATCTGGAGAAATGATATTTGCAGTCACTAAAGACGGTGTTATGGCGAACGGCTTCTCAACACAAGATGGTGAGATTGGAACATCCTCAACAATATACCAACAATCACCAAATGCTGAGATAGATTGCTTTCCAACTATGGGCCAAAGCAATGCGGCTGGTGATTTGGGTATTACAGACCCGCCAATAAGCACAGTACAGGAGTATAAAAATATAATACCAGTGTACGATACGGGCAGCGTATCGACAAACTCGGCAGTTCCAATAGGTATGATCCCTCTTGCGGAAGATATAGCGACTGGTTACGAATGGACGGGGTTAAACGCATGCAATCAAGTGTCAAAAATGATACTTAATGACTCAGGGCTGAGTGTTAGTGAGTTAAACCAGATGTATACGTTTAAAGCAGCTATGGGAGGGAGTGGCATACCTTCCGTGGGTAACGATAGTACAGCAGTTAGGTTTAAAAGAGATATTGATTTCGGAGTTTCATACTCAAATCAAAATAATAAATCATTTAACGTTAAAGCTGTAAGTTTCACTCAAGGAGAGGCTAATAACCAAATGACTTCACAAGATTACTACGATGCTACGATATCTATGTATGACTGGATGAACGATTATTGTAAAGCTGCAACTGGACAAAGAAACGACATGAAATTATTTACATGGCAAATACAGGAGGATACTGGTGTTAGACGAGCACAGTTAATAGCATCTGATAGACACCCAAACATTCATGTTGTTTTCCCTGAGTACGCACTGCCAATGAAACCAAATGCAGGTGTCCACTTGAATAATGTAGGTATGGCATTGTCTGGTGCATACTATGGACTTGCGTATAAAAGAATCATAATTGATGGTAAGAACTGGGAGCCACTGAGATGCACTGGTGTTTCACATTATGGTGGTAAAGTTATACTAAACTATAATAGAAAAGGTATTGTTATAGATAGAGACACTTACGGCACTGTTGATGGGGACGGTTTTTATGTTACAGACGATACAGGTAGCATAACTATCACTAGTGTTTCCATATCCGATTACGGTTATGTAAGTTTGAGCCTAAGTCGTGACATTGTTGGCAATGCAACTGTTGGTTACGGCCTGAGAATGAGAAACAGGGATGATGAAGTAATTGTTTATGGTGGCTGCTTAAGAGATAGTGACGGCCTATCTGAAACCACAACACTAGATGGGGTAGTGTACCCACTACATAATTGGTCTTTACTTTTTGAGGAAATAATATAATGAGTTTATCACTAGTAATAAAAGGGGCTGATTTTTCAGCCAACTCTCTGGGTAATGCGTTTTACCCACACTTTAACAAATTAACTGCAGCTAGATTTTATGGTAGTGATGTACCCGATTTTACAGGCTTAAAAAAGAGTAATAAGATTGGTGCGAAACTTAGTGGCTTGGATAGTGTAATCAACAGCTACTCACTATCACTTCCGTACCAATCAAAATACTCAACTGATTTAGTGACCAGTCAAAAAATGACTTTCTGTGCTTATGTTAAAGTACCGCAAGGGGCAACTTCAACAAGTCAAGGAGTGATAACTAGTAACAATACCAGCACTGGGTTAAATCCATACGAGGGACAGTTTTTAATAACACTGTCAGTTGATACTACAAGAGCGCTTGGTAAGCTAAGTGTCTTTGGTGATGACACTGGGTTTACAACAGCCTCATCACTCAATGCACAACAAGATACCCTTATGTTTATTGTCGGTGTAATGGACGCGACAAGCGGTGACATTAAGATTAGGGTCTATTCCGAAGGTACTGTAAAGGAGTCAGTAGCAAGTGGATCATTTAATATAACGGATGGTGACACTATCTTCATTAACAATTACCCAAATGAACCGACAACGATAGAGTATCTCCATACGTCCATATTTAATGATGTGTTAACCTCTACTGAAATTGACGAAGTGTTCAATTGGGTTGATAGTTATTACTCTGATAAACTTTAATCATTAATGATACTGAAAAAGCAACCAAACTTATAGAATCAGCGGTCAACATGTACTCGTATAAATAAAAGCCACAAACTAAAACCACTGTTATTATTGCCTGAATATCTGGAATTTTATTTCCCTTTTTACTTAGCGGCTTTTCTCACTCTAACTATTTTACACTAAATATTCTGTATTGCTCATGCGTGAGGAAGCTTCCAACTACCAATTAGGTGTATCAAATGTAGGTACTGGGAGAAACCTTGAAGTAATTAAGTATAGCTTAAGTAAGCTAACCGTTTTCAAGTGACATATCGTATTTTGGTGAGTACTTCGACCTACCCTAACACTATGGATTTCACTCGTTCAGGTATCGCTTACAATTTCAGTGTGAATGTACTTGCGGATGTATTAAAAGCAGCGTGTAAAGCAAAGCATCAAGAGAGTATAGATATGTACTATGAGAGCGGGATTTACGAAACTACATATTTAGGGTATCTAATAGATGAACTTCACCTCACAAACAGCGGGAGAAGACTCATTTCCGACAAGTTAACTGTAAGATTAAATGGTAAATAAGATAAATCATGTCTATAGTACTCCAAAAAATATACGCCAGCGCCCCAGCTGGCGATTTACCCATTCACACATTAGAGTTGTACGCTGATTCTCAGGGTGTCATTCGTATATGTGAAGGGTTTGATGATGTCACCGCTGGAATTGAAACCGGTGAATTTGTTACCTTTACTGCAAGCGGTATGGGGGTTTCTCTTCCTGCTCGCTCAGTAAAAGGCCGGCAAGATTTACAATTTCAACTCGATAATGTCACAGGCGAAGTTTTAACTAAATTACAAGGCGCGATTGATGCGGGTGACACTATTAAAGTGATTTACCGTGTATTCACGGCGAGTTATTTAGATGAACCAGCCGAGCCACCTGTTGAAATGACCGCCGTAGACGTTAAAGCTAATGCACAACGCGTTAATGTGGTTGCCTCATTTCATGACTTGGTTAACAAAGCATGGCCACGTGACCGTTATACTCCCAATATAGCCCCCGGCTTAAAATACTTTAGCTAAAACCCCCATGCATAAAATAGAAGATTACCTAAGCGTACCTTACGTTGATGGTGGTCGAGATATGACTGGTCTAGATTGTTGGGGCCAGTCACGCCTTGTGCTACACAACGTGTTTAATAAACCATTATTTAAATCCTTCGGCCATGTAAGCCCAGACGACAAAACAAACCTTACTCACTCATACACCCAAATAGTTGATCAATTCAAACCTTGCCAGCCTAAAGAGCAGGCTATTGCGTGTGGGTTTCGAGGGCAAAGTTTAATCCATATGGGTTTGTGTGTGTTGGTTGATGGTCAGCTGCAAATACTGCATACATCACGAAGGAAAGGCCCGTCTATTGTTAAAATCGCAGACTTTAAGCGGTTATTTTTTGAGGTTAAGTTTTATGAGTACACAGGTTGAGCTAAAAGTTTATCCCAATAAACTTGATTTAGCATTGTATGAACCCTGCACCGGATATACAGGTCAAACACTAAGTAGTTGGTTACAAGTAAACGTACCCGCTTACGATGATCGTGAAGAGCCTCTTTTTAGCGTCAACATCAACGGAGAGCATGTATTACCAAGCGAATGGACAATTTATAAGTTTAAGCGCGGTGATGATATAAAGCTGGTTGTTGAAGCAAAGGACCCAATCACAATCGCCTACGCGGTTATTGCTGTAATTGCGATTGGCGTTGCTGTTTATGCGGCTAATCAAATACCCGATAACTACAACTCAACAACACCTGATGGTAGCAGTATTTATGATATAAATACGCAAGGTAATAAACCACGGCTAATGGGAGTTATTCCCGAAGGTGCTGGGCGTCACTTAATCTTCCCAGATTATTTGACTATGCCACGCCGCGAATACATTAATAATGAACAATGGCTTTATTTAATGCTGTGTGTGGGTAAGGGGGAATACGAAATATTACCTCAGGAAATAACCATAGGAAACACACCTGTAAATAGATATGTAGGCGATGTTGATTATCAAGTATTTGGCCCAGGCGAAGATGTTACAACTCATGAAGCGCACCGAAATGTATATACATCAAGTGAGGTTGGCTCAACAGCCGGTACAAATGGCATAGAACTAAAGGGTAAAGTAACTAACTCAGGTGGTAGTAACAGCGTTTACGATTACACGTTTATAGACGATAAAATAAAAGTGTATATGGTTGAGTACGAACCAGAGCTTGGCGGGTATATCCGTTACTTAGTTATGCCACCATTCGATATAGGCGAAATTCTTACTGTTCAATTTTCACTCGAAAATCAAAACGATGGCTATTATAAACTCATTGAAAAAGGTAGAAATGGCAGCACTGTAAAAAAAGTAGATGGCCAATTTCAAGATGATCCAAATTGGACTGGTTTTATAACTGAAAGCGACTCACATGCAAATGTGAATGTTGAAAATAGTGGCGGTGACGGCCAGTTTAATGGGCCGTTCTTTGCGTGTCCAAAAGGTGAGAAAACTAATAAGTTATGGTTAGACTTTTCACTCCCCAGAGGCCTTGGTGAACTAGATGATAACGGTAATTTTTTAAGCCGCACAGTGGCGTTAAAAATAGAATATCGAGACGATGGCGCGCTTAGTTGGACACCAGTAGATACCATTACCTTTACTAACTCTACAAACGATCAATTAGGCCGCACTGTGTCTGTAGATATACCTACAAAAATACGGCCAGAGGTGCGCGTTAAACGAATCACTGCGGCAAATGACGATACTCGAATATACGATGAAATTTACTGGACGTCTCTAAAGTCAGAGCTTGAAAGCGCAACACGCTATGAAGGCATGACAACAATAGCCGTAAAAATTAGAGGTACCAATGCATTAGCAGGCTCAGCAGAAAATAAGTTTAACCTTATAGCTACTCGAAAATTACCTATTTACGAGAATGGCGCATGGACAGAGCCAAAACCAACAACCGATATAGCCCCATTTTTTGCTCATGTAATAAAAAGTTCAGGCCATAGTGATAATAAAATAGGATTAGATGAGGCCAATGCATTACATTCAATTTGGCATGCCCGGGGAGATGAGTTTAATGCTGTATTCGACAGTGCCAGCACTATATTTGAAACACTTAAACGAGTTTTAGCCGTAGGATTTGCAGAGCCAACGATTGATTTTGGTCGGATCATACCGGTAAGGGACCAAAAGCGGACTATATACAAGCATATGTATCAGCCTGATAACTACATAGGCCAGTTAGATCGAAGCATTAGTTTGATAGATGACGACGAGCCAGATGGTGTTGAGGTAGAGTACTTTTCACCCATTACATGGAAGTCAGAAACCGTAATTTGTTTATTGCCTGAAGACCAGGGTATTAACCCTGAAAAAGTAAGAGCATTTGGTATTACAAGCCGAGATAAGGCATATCAGTATGGTATGCGTAAACGTCGCACGCGAAGGTACCGCCGTACACGATTTGATTTTAAAACAGAAATGGACGCCTTGAACTCACGGTACCTAGATTACTGCGCATTGGCTGACGACATACCAGGCTATGAGCAAACAGGGCGAGTACAGTTTATAAATGGCCGTTCAATATTTATCGATAATGAAAACCTAATCTGGCAAACCGGTGAACCCCATATATTGGCGCTAAGAAAACCAGATGGCACGTTATCAGGCCCGTATAATGCCACTAAAGGCAGTGCTATTAACGAAGTTATTATTGATCGCGACCTAGATTTTCAAGCTACCTTAAACGGTACAATGGAACCACCGTTATACATGTTTGGAATAAATACACGGTGGTGTAATGGGGTGATAATTCGAGATATTAAACCATCATCAATAGATAAAGTAAGCGTTACAGCAGATTTAGACGATGACCGAGTTTATTTGGATGACGACAGTCTAGCGCCTATTTTATGAAACTGAACTTTTACTATATTTTTAGGTCTAAAACGCACTGAATAGGTTTTCAGTGCGTAATGGCCAATGACGGCCTATAATTTCAAAAGGATTTAAAAATGGACTTTATCACTTCTGTAGCAGCCAATTTATTCTCATTAGCACTGGTTAGTCTCGTTACATACTTTAAGTGTTTGTTAGATCAAAAAACCGATACTTTTAAAAGCAGTAATCAGTTCGTATTTACCTATCGATTCAAAAAGAATAAGTCTATTCCGATTAATAAAGTTAGATTAATGATGCTCATTAAAAGTAGCAATGCTAATTTTTATATATTGTGGTGTAAGTAATTAGTTAGCTCAATAAAAAGTGACTTTTTAATTATCAGAGAAGCAGTAGCTAAAGCTCTGCTTTTCTTCATTCCACCGGTAATAGAATACCAATGCTAATTAGCAAACCCATTTCATTTTCAACTTCTTATTTAAGCTTCAGTTTTTTCTTTGTAATCACATAAATCTTCAATAATACAACTCCCACATTTAGGCTTTCTCGCCGTACACGTATAGCGACCATGTAAAATAAACCAATGATGCAGGTTAAACATAAACTCTTTTTTATTTGGTGTATTTTTTATTATGGCTTGTTCTGTTTGCTCAACCGTTTTGCCTTTAGCGTAACCAGTGCGGTTTGCAAGGCGTTGGATGTGAGTATCTACCGCTATAAAGTATCTACCTTCGTTATCTTTCGTCCAGCCAAAG
>NZ_WTKZ01000004.1:5806-152003 GCF_011378805.1 Pseudoalteromonas sp. Z9A6 | reverse complement strand
CTAGATATTTAGCAATTTAGGCTGACACAGAATTCTGAACGCCCTCCATTAAGTTGGAATCAAAAAATCGTAAGCTAACGAACCTATCTAGGCGCTATGTGACAGGAAATTGCTTATAACAACAATATTCGCCCCCGTTTATTAGACCTCACGATTATTTTTATCATACACATTCTCAGGATTTATTTGCATTAGTAGTGCGGGGTTATCTATTGGCTTAAATCCGTATTGCGCATAAAGCCCGTGGGCATCCGATGTCGCTAATAAAAAGCGCCTGAGCCCTTGCAGCTCAGGGTGCTCTACTATCGTTTTAATAAGTAATTTACTCAGCCCATTACCTTGCAAGTGCGGGGCAATAAATACATCTGCTAAATAGGCAAAGGTTGCTTTATCGGTAACCACTCGGGCAAATCCAACTTGCTGGTTATGATCGCTGTAAACACCAAAGCACATTGAGTTATAAATAACGTTAAAGTTGAGTTTGCTTTTGTCTGTGCTAATTGAGTAGTTACTAATGTTTGCGCTCATAAGTTAATAGTCTTTTTTACCAATGCTTTTATAAGCGTTTATATAACTTTTTCTATAAATAATCTTTAACGTTTTTTAGCTGTTTGTCGTGTACTTTTGAAAGTACTAACAATGAGCAAATAGCCCCAAATAACGCCAGTCCCATATCTGATTGGGTATCCCACACGTAACCTTGCGTGCCTAAAAACGCTTCTGCGTTTTCGCCGCTTAACACTGCAACCCACCACTCTATTAATTCGTAAAAGGCGCTAAATGCTAAACATACTGAAATAACAAAGGTGATTAACCAGCCTCGACCATTTACTACTTTTTTGCGCAGTAAAATTTCGCGTGCTAGTAGTGCAGGTACAAACCCTTGAAAAAAGTGCCCTACTTTGTCGTAGTTATTACGCTCGCTACCAAATAGGTTATCGAACAAAGGGACTTCGGCGTAGGTGTAATGCCCGCCAATCATCAGCACTATGCAATGCGCTAAAATAAATGTATACAAAATAGGGGTAAGTTTAAAGTGGCTATAGGTACTTGCTAGCAGCACTAAACCAATAATTGCGGGGATAACTTCAAGCAGCCATGTAAATTGATCTTTTGGGTTAATACCAGACCAAATTAATACAATAAAAAACAGGCTCAGCCATAAATACTTCATTTAGAATCCTTTTCTAAATTGATCAAATTTACGGCATTTTACGCCTTTGAAATAAACGACGCTACCTATAGTTTGTTTTTGCGGTAATGCGATTAAACAAAGTAGGAAAAAAGCGCTTAATTGTTGGCGCCCAACCACTTAAACCTTTGCCAATAATCACTTCGTCTTTTTTATTGCTAATGGCACGAATCATTTTTGAAGCCGCTACGCTTACATCCATGCCATTTTCTATCGACTCTTCTGGTTTATTTTGCGCTATGCCTTGCTCGTTTAGTGAGTTATGCGCAATTGCTGTTTTAATAGAGCCTGGGCAAATTGTTAAACAATGAATGTTATGTTGTGCTACTTCTGCACGTAGGCAATCCATAAAACCAACAACCGCATATTTAAAACCCGAATAACCCGTTCTAAATTTTGAACCTACTTTACCCGCCACACTACTAATAGACACAATTGAGCCACTGCGCCTTGCCACCATAGTAGGCAATACAGCTTTAGTAAGTGCAATTAAGCCAAAGTAATTAACCTCCATTAATTGGCGATACACGTTAAAATCGTTTTCTAAAAATAAACTGCGCTGCGATACGCCGCCGTTATTAATTAAAATATCTATTACAGGAAGCTCGCTCATTTTTGCTGTTATTGTACTCAGTACATGCTCTGGCTGGGCTAAGTCCAGTGGCACAACTAAGTGCCCTTCGCCTTTAAGCGTTGCCTTTAAATCGTTTAGTTTATCTACATTGCGCGCCGATAAAATAACGCGCGCTCCAAGCTCGGCAAATTGTATAGCAAGCTCTTTACCAATACCTGACGATGCCCCGGTGATCCACACGGTTTTATTATTATATTGCATGCCCTATCTGCCTTTTATTCTTATTTATTAAGTTTTATTAAGTTACTGAGTAAAGTATTTTACGCCTTTGTTGGACCTGCTATCGCGTTTACTTCATCTGCTAATGTTTTGTAAAAACCCATTAAAAATAGTAGTTCAACAGTTACGTACAAAGGGCCAATAATTAAACCAATTAGGTCATCTACAAACGCTGGTTTTTTACCTTCGTAATAGTGCCCAATAAACTGCAGTACCCAACCAAATACAAACACACCTAGGCCAAAACTCAACCAAGGCCAAAACGACATTGCCGCAATAGGCTGAGCACCAACAAGGAATAAAGTGAATATCACGGCCATAATAAAGCCAAGCGAAAAGCTCAGCATAAAATAATAAACAACCGACGCTAATACAAAAAGTTGTGCACCATCAATTACAAAGCTACCAAGGGGTATTTGAATACGCGCAAGTAAACACAGCGCCGCAAATACAATGAGCGGAATACCAATAAAGTGCGTTAGTACATTGCGCTTAGAACGATGATACAAACCATATTTACCAAGTTGCTGTTGAAGTGTTTTCATTGTTTTGCCTTTATTTTTATCTATAAAACTAACTTTAACAAAAGTAAGCACAGCAACAATGTCAGGTATCCGACACTTTGTAAATTAAACAAATGCAGAAATTATCTTACCCGGCTCATGCTCACCTTGCATATCCGTTCGCTCGCGCCCTTTTTGATACTCTTGCTCAAGCATTTTTTGAAGCTCATCAATTTTATCAGCAATTGCGTCAGGGTCTGCGCCCTCTCCTTGTAGCTCTTTAGTGAGTTCTTCTATTGTCGCTTTTAGCTCGTCTATTTTGTTTTTGTTTACACCTAAGCGCTGATAAACCAGCGCTTCTTGAGCACTTTCTAAAAACGTTGGTTCTTTAGGAGCTGAGGTAATGCCTTTAACATCATTTGTTTTTTCGTTAGGGAGGGTATTAGTTGCCGCAAGTTCGCTTAGTCCTGCCGCTTTATTTAATGCAGGAGAGTTATAGTTACTATATTGATTTTTAAAGGTTATTGTAGTCATTAGCTCAAATCCATTGTTGCGTCACATTATCTGTAGCAATTTTGGTTCCAACTAAATAAAAAAGTCTCTATTTAAGCTTGTGTAGCACGCGCCTGTAACTTTTGTTTATCTAAAACAGTTATGCGTTGATACCCCAAACTAATAGCTTGTAAGCTAACAAGCTGTTGCAGTATTTGATTAATAGTTTGGCGCGTTAGGTAGGTCATATCAGCAAGTTGCTGTTGAGATAAAACAAGCGGTGTTAAGTGCTCTGTATGTTCGCTAAGCATTAAAAGTCGATTGCATACTTTTTGCTCAGCGCTTAGTAATGCGTGATCTTCCATTGAGGTAAACATTAGGCGTAACTTTTGTGCCAGCAATAAACCAAACTCTTGCCAATATTGTGGCTGTTCGTTTAATAGCTGTTCAAGCTCGCGTTGGGGCACGTAAAAAAGCACAACATCAGTTTGTGCATATACATCGTGAGTGCGCAGGCCACCATCAAACAAGGTAACTTCGCCAAACCAAAGTGACGAATCAATAAAACTAAGTACAGCTTCTTTGCCTTCGTTACTTACGCCACTAATACGCACCACGCCGCTAAGCACTGCATAAATTCCATCGTGCTTGTCACCTCGCAAAAATAGTGATTGCTGAGCCTTTAGCGAGAGCGTTTTGCCCTGCGTTAGTAAAAAGCTTTTTAAATAAGCGCTACGGTTTTTAAACCAATGCCCTTGCTCTATTACGTTTTGCTGCTGTGGAGTCATTATTTACTGCATTTGCTTATTAAATGGCTGTTTTTCGATAACCAATTTTTTAGGGAAATTTAAATCGGTTGCTATAACAAAATCATCGTAAGGATCATTACCCGAAAACAGCTCAGTTATTAATGTATCGTTTTTATAAACATTAACGGTTACACCGCTGCCCATACCGCCTGAGTTAATAATATAATAATGATATTCGCCGTTACTAAAAAATAAAATACTCTCGCCAATACGCTCTACTTGCCTGTAGTAACTACCAAATGGTGCATCTGGTGTAGCTTCTTTTTCAAGCCCTATGTCATTAACTCTACCAAATCGATAACTAAGCGATGAGTCATCTTTTGCAACACAAATAGAAAGCACTTTATCGGTAGGCTCTAACTTGTAGGCTGTACTTTCATCTGGGTTACGCACAACTTTATGCATTTTTGCGTTAATGTAGGCTGCTTCATTACTTTTACAATGTGTTGCAAGCATACCGACCACTAAAGCGGGTTCGTTTGTTTGAGCTGCTGGAGGTGTGTTTACTTTGAGATCAGTGGGTAAGTTACTTGCATTACTATTTAGCTGAGGGCTATCTTGCATTGCCATGCTTTGGTCGTCACAACCAAACAGTGCAAACAAGAAGAAAGAATAAAAGCTCGCTAAAAATTTAATGCGCATAATAAAATCCATCTATGAGAGAGCCTTTAAAATAGCGATAAAACTAGCGACCCGCAACACTCTTATGCGCAATACTTTATAAGTTTATTTTTAAACCATCTTCTGCAAAAACTACGTTACTTTTTAGTGATTTAATTAACGATTTTTTAAACAACTACTGGTTTTTAATGACCGATTCATAAACTGAGATAGAACCGCCGCTTGATGCGTTTTCATCAATTGCGTTGTACATAATCACTACATCGGCATTTTCGCTAAGTTAGCAAATGTACCTATTTTTGTTGAGTGACCAACGGCCGATTTATTAATTTTAGCTAGTATTAAAAGCTGATTTATACACCTCATAAAAGTGTGTAAATAACTAAATTAATCAATAATTGGTTTTCTTATAATAAAATGTTGTTACAGCACTATTGCAAACGGCTTTTCATAACCAATTGTAATTTATGATTTAAATAAAATCAAATCCAAAAAACATACATTTTAAAAACAATTTAGTCTCATTTTATTAAAACAACAGTTGACCCTATTCAAAATATAAACTAGCATTTCTGGAAGCGCTTCCACAAATTCTAGTTAAGCAGATTTTTCTGGAAGCGCTTCCACACATTTGACAATGTTTATAACTACACAATAACAGCCCCATACAAGCTGTTAATAATAATGATAAAAGCGCGAGGGAAACCGAATGTCCAACCATATTGTAAGAAAAACAAAGATAGCGACCAGCCTATCTCTGATTTTAGGTGCATCAATCTCTTTGCCTGTATATGCACAAGAAGCAAATACAGATGTTGAAGTAATCCAAGTTACTGGTTTTAAAAGCAGTATTAAAGAGTCGACTCGTTTAAAACGCGACGCCGCCGGTGTTGTAGATGCTATATCAGCTGAAGATATTGGTAAATTCCCAGATACCAACTTAGCCGAGTCGCTACAGCGTATTACGGGTGTGTCGATTGATCGCTCAAATGGTGAAGGCTCTAAAGTAACGGTTCGTGGTTTTGGCCCCGACTACAATATGGTAACCCTAAACGGGCGTACAATGCCGGCGGCATCTTTGCCTGCAGGCGGTGGTACACCCAGCTCTCGAGCATTTGACTTTGCAAACTTAGCGTCTGATAGCGTTAAATCGGTTGAAGTATATAAAACGGGTAAAGCTAGCATTGCATCAGGTGGTATTGGCGCAACAATTAATATTAATACGGCTCGCCCGCTCGACAATCCAGGCTTTGTTTCAAGCATTGGCGTAAAAGCATTACACGACTCAACAAACCGCGTTGGTGATGACATAACACCTGAGCTTTCGGGCTTAATTAGCTGGACCGACAGTGAAGCTAAATTTGGTGCCTCGTTAACTGCAAGCATGCAACAGCGCGATAGCTCATCAACAGGTGCGTTTGTAAATCAATGGAATACATCAGCTTTTGACGGCACAATCCCACAAGCTGCAGACGATATTGTTTTAACTAATGCACCCGCCGTTGGCCAGCTTTATTCAATGCCATCAGATTTGCGCTACACCATTGCCGACAGAGAACGTACTCGTACAAACGCGCAATTAACGCTGCAATACAGCCCTATTGACGATTTAACAGCCACGCTTGATTACACATATTCTAAGCAAGATTTATTCGAAGCCCGTGCTGAGCAATCAATTTGGATGGATAACTACAAAAGCGCGCTAACATTTGACGACAACACAATAAAAACTCCTATTTATTACCGAGAAGAACGTCGCGATCAGCAAACACGCGATTTAGGTTTAGCGTTTCAAGAGCTAAACCAAGTTAACCAAAACGACTCTATTGGTTTAAACGTTGAGTACTATTTCAATTCAGAATTGAGCTTTATGTTTGATGCGCACAATTCAAAAGCCACTAGCAAACCAGATGCACCTTACGGCAGCTGGGTAAACGCAGGCTTAGGCGCAAACGTAGTTAACGCACAAGAAGTTGATTTTAGCCGTGAACTTCCATCAATGAGTATCGATTTTGATGATTGCCGCCGAGACAACTTAAATTGTAATAACACGTTAGATGCCTCTGATGTGGGTACGTCTATTTTAGATTCTAACTTTGCTCGCCAAGAATCTGAAATAACAGAATTTAGAATCCATGGTAAATACGAAATTGAAAACGGCGCAATTGACTTTGGTATAGAGTCTCGCTCTATGGAAAGCCATTCACTGCAATCACTTACACGTAATACAATGGGTAACTGGGGTATCGAAAACCCAGGCGAACTACCTGATGGCTACCTAAACCCAACAAACTTTTTAGCTGAGTTTGACGACTACGATACATCGGGCTCGTTCAACCAAGGTTATACTGGCAGCGCATCTCAAATTGGTTACTGGGCAGGTGAAGAATACGGTTTTAACTTTGCAGCCGATGGCGCATTTGCAACAAACCGCACCATTGAAGAAGACATAACCGCTGCGTTTGTGCAATTTACTTACAATGGTTACATTGGCGATATGCCATATAACATTGTTATTGGCGCACGCCAAGAGTCTACCGACATTACCTCAACGGCTAATATCGATTTACCTAACGCAGTAGCGTGGGAAGGTAATAACGACTTTAATGTTCGTTTTGGCTCAGCTAAAGAAGATTTCACGCTTAAATCTAGCTACGATCACTTTTTACCAAGCTTTGACTTTGACATAGAAGTAATTGAAAACGTAAAAGCGCGTTTTTCTTATAGCACGACAATTGCTCGCCCAACTTACGATAACTTAAGTTCAGCAGCGACTGTTGGTGTACCAGGTGCCCCTACTCTTTTAGCGGGTTCTTCACCGGCTACAGCGTCAACGGGTAATCCTGGTTTAGTGCCGCTAGAATCTGATAATATTGATGTATCGGCTGAGTGGTACTTTGCAGAAACAAGTTATGTGTCGGTAGGTTATTACACTAAAGACATTGAAAACTTTATTGGTTTAACACCAATGACGCAAAACTACTACGGATTACGCGATGCAACAGCGGGTCCTCGCGCACAAGCTGCCATTGCTGAGCTAGAATCTCGCGGACTTGCTCTAACCGATTCAAACTTATTTCAAATGGTTGCCGCAACAGAAAATGGCGTTGATTTTGACTCTATGACCTACGAAGAGTTTGAAGCCGCTTACGATGTAATTGCTAACAGCGATGACCCATTACTAGAATTTACAGCGCAAGTACCTACCAACAATAAAAATGCCACAATTGATGGTTTCGAAATTGCCTTTCAGCACTTTTTTGGTGAAAGCGGTTTTGGGGTGCAAGCAAACTACACCACTGTTAATGGCGACATAGACTTTGATGTAAACGCTGACCCTACTACTACACAATTTGCACTAGTGGGTTTAAGCGATACAGCTAACTTTATTGCAATGTACGAAAACGACGATTTTCAAGCACGTATTGCTTACAACTGGCGTGATAAGTTTTTAAATAGCGCAGCTCGATACGTAAATGAGCCAGGCTTTACTGAAGAATATTATCAAATCGACTTTAATGTTGCGTACAACTACAGCGAGCAACTATCGTTTTTTATTGAAGGCCTTAATATTACTGAACAAAACAGCCGCGAACATGGCCGTACGTCAGTACAATTGTGGAACCTACAACAGCTAGGTGCACGTTACAATATTGGTATGCGTTACAACTTCTAAAGGTAATACAAAGTAAAGCCGTTAGTTTTTACTAGCGGCTTTTTTGTATTTAAAACAGTATTAATGCTAGTTTAATTGTTATCAACTTTAGGGTGTTAACTCATGACCAAACCAATAACAAAAATAGTCGTTTTAGGTGGTGGTACTGCCGGCTGGCTAAGCGCAGGCTTATTAGCCGCCGAACACCCGCACCTTAATGTAACGTTAGTGGAGTCGGCAAATGTGCCTATATTGGGTGTGGGCGAAGGCACGTGGCCGTCAATGCGCAATACCCTACAGCGCATTGGCATTAAAGAAAGTAATTTTATAACCCAGTGCGACGCATCATTTAAGCAAGGTTCTAAATTTATAAATTGGCGCAACCTCAGCGAGGGAGAAAACTACTACCACCCTTTTATGAATCCACAAGGCTACGAGCACACTAATTTACACGCCAGTTGGCAACGTATTGCACCGGATCAAAAATTTGCCGACGTTGTTAATATGCAAAGCTTTGTATACCAAGCAGCACTTGCACCAAAACAATTACAAACTCCCGAATACGCAGCAGTCACCAACTATGGCTATCATTTAGATGCGGGTAAATTTGCTGAGTTTTTAAAAAATCACTGCGTTAAAAACTTAAACGTTACACATATTACTGACGATGTAACCGAGGTTATTAACGACGAACATGGCTACATTGCTTCATTAAAAACAAATAATAATGGCGATATAACAGGTGATTTATTTATAGATTGCTCAGGCTCTCGTGCTCGTTTAATTGGTGATCATTTTAATAGTGAGTTTATAACGCAAGATCATATTTTATTTAATAACAGCGCTGTAGCGGCGCAAATACCTAATGCACACATCAATCAACCAATTGCCTCAGCTACGCTATCTACAGCGCAAAGTAACGGCTGGATTTGGGATATAGCCCTGCCAACACGCCGTGCCACAGGTTATGTATTTAGTAGTAAATATCAAAGTGATGAAAGCGCAAAAAATACTCTAAAAAGCTACATAGCTAAAACTACCAGCGAGCAACAAGCTGAGCAACTTAACTACCGTGTATTAAAATTCAGCCCTGGTTACAGGCAAAAATTTTGGGTTAAAAACTGTGTTGCCGTGGGTATGTCAGCTGGCTTTTTAGAGCCACTTGAAGCGTCAGCTCTTGCTATGGTTGAGCTTTCAATTAGCATGATAAGCGAGCAACTACCGCAAAACGGTACTCACATGAGCCAGCTTGAAAAGCGTTTTAATGACCGTTTTAGCACTCGTTGGCAACGCGTTATTGAGTTTTTAAAACTTCATTATGTGCTAAGCGAGCGCGACGACACTCCCTATTGGCAAAATATTAGTAGTTTAAATACCGCGCCCGAACGCGTGCAAAACTTACTTAAACTTTGGCAATTTCAGCCCCCTAGCCGCTTTGATTTTATTGAAAACGAAGAAGTGTTTTCATCAAGCAGTTATCAATACGTTTTATATGGCATGGGCTTTAATACACAAACAGTATCTGCACAAAATACATTTAACGACCCACGTGCTGGGGATTACTATTATCAGCAAAATCGCGAAAAAATAGCGCAGTGCTTAAATGGACTGCCAAGTAATCGCGCGCTTTTAAATCATCTTTTATCAAACAATGGGCAGCCACATAATGACTAAAAAAAATGCTGTTAAAAACGTAGTAATTGCTGGAGGCGGCACTGCAGGTTGGATGGCCGCAGCAGCACTTGCTAAACTAGTTGGTAACAATATAAACATAACCCTTGTTGAATCTGACGATATTGGCACTGTAGGTGTTGGTGAAGCAACAATTCCGCCTATTCGTACATTTCATAAATTGCTGGGTATAAACGAGCAAGCATTTATGAAAGCCACTCAAGCAAGCTTTAAATTAGGTATTAGCTTTGAAAACTGGGGCGATGAAAACACGCATTATATTCACTCATTTGGCGCAACGGGCAAAGAATGTTGGGCGGGTGAATTTCATCACTTTTGGCTGCAAGGTAAAACTTTAGGAATAAACAACCCATTTGGCGATTACTGCTACGAGCTGCAAGCGGCTAAAGCCGGTAAGTTTGCGTTTAATCAGCAAAACCCTATTAACTATGCCTACCATATGGATGCCACGCGTTACGCACAGTTTTTACGTGGATTTTCAGAGCCATTAGGTGTAAAACGCATTGAAGGTAGGATACAAAAAGTAGTAAAAAACACTAAAACGGGCCATATAGAATCATTGATTTTAAATAATGGCGAGCACATTGACGGCGACTTTTTTATTGATTGCACCGGCTTTAGAGGCTTATTAATAGAGCAAGCATTGCATACTGGCTACGAAGACTGGTCGCATTTACTACCGTGTAATAGCGCCATTGCGGTGCAAACAAAATCAACCAGCGAAACCGTATTGCCACTTACCCGCTCTATTGCCCATAAAAGCGGCTGGCAATGGCGTATACCACTGCAAAACCGTGTCGGCAACGGATTAGTTTATTGCAGCCAATATGTGGATGGCGAACAAGCCAAAGCGCTATTATTAAATAATATTGAAGGTGAGCCGCTTACAGAGCCCCGTATTATTAAATTTAAAACAGGGCGTCGCTTAAAAGGGTGGAACAAAAACTGCCTAGCGCTTGGCCTTGCTAGCGGTTTTGTAGAGCCACTTGAGTCCACCAGCATTCACTTAATTATGTCGGGTATTATTCGCTTTATGCGTTTATTTCCGTTTAATGGCATTACCAATCACGCCATTGACGAATACAACAAACAGCTTAAAAGCGAAATTGAAAACATTCGCGACTTTATTGTGCTGCACTACAAAGTAACTAATCGCGATGACAGTGAGTTTTGGCAACACTGTAGTGCGATGGAAGTGCCAAAAACACTTCAGCATAAAATTGATTTGTTTAAACAAACCGGCCGTGTATTTTTAGACGATGGCGACATTTTTAGAGTCGACTCGTGGGTGCAAGTTATGCTTGGTCAAGGCATTGAGCCTAATCAACATCATTTAATAGCTAGCATGATGAGCGATGAAGAACTCACCCGTTTTTTACACGGTATTAAGCAACAAATAGAGCAACGCGTAAGCCAATTACCGCCTCATCATGAGTTTTTAAAGCAGTATTGCCCAGCATAAAAAAAGCCCTTATTAGGGCGTGTTGTTCTTTGGTGGTTGAATTTGCAGCAGTATGTTTGGTTTTTAGGCAAGGCAGAGCCTATGTAGTGTGGTTATTCCCCATAAATAGGCGATAACGTAGCATAAATGCCAAACATGCGCTGCCCGTAGGGTTCTGCCTAGGGGCAATTTACTCTTTGTTGCTCGGTTTTTACTTATCCCACTAGGTTACAAACCTCTCGCCGCGATTAAATTGCCCCTAGATTGAACAAATTTCAATCCACAAAGATCAACACGCCCTCAGAGCTTTGTGTACACACAACAACTTTTACGTTTTATTATTCACACTTAACCACAGCGCTTTTAGCGCCTTGTGGTTCAAAGCTAATATCTGCAACTGAAACGCTAAGCTCTCCTGCCGTTTTAATAATAAAAGGGCTGGTTACTCTGGCAAAATCAACACCCTTTTTAGCAAAACACGTTAAATCTATACTCATGGTTTGCCATGTATTTAAATCAGCATTTTCAAGATCACGGGTAATATCAAGCTCGCCGCCACAGCCTTGTTCGCACTTCATTGCAAGGTATGCTTGCGAGCTAGGTATTTGGTTTACTTTATAGCTAAAGCTAAGGGCGGAATTTGCTTCAATGTAGGCCACTTTGTCTTCGGTAAAGTTACTATTAATTTCGATGTAGCTGGCTGCAGTGCCATCAAAATTAAATTGCATCGCATCTTCTTGAATCGCTTTGTCTTCAGTGCGATAAGTAATGCTACCAAGCTTTACACTGTTACTTGCTACTTGGTGCTGCTCGCTGTTTGAATTTAAAAACAAACGCCACGGTGTTTTAAAGCTGCCATTAAATATAGACAGTGGCGCAAGGTTACTAATATCAACACCTGAGTCTTCATTTAGATTATTGCTAAGCGTACTTTCATCTTTATAGGTTAAGCCAAAGCCATAGGGTAATAATGGCGAGTAATCAGCATCGCCCTTATTTACTGCGGTTTGTAGTGGCGATTTAGGCCACGAGAACGACAACTTACCTTTAAAGTCATACTGTACTTGCCCATTTTCATCCGATAATAAAACATCAGCAATACCTTGGCCTTCAGTACCCGGTAGCCATGCAGCTACAAATGCATCTGACGCGTTTAGCTCGCTGTTAACCCACATTGGTCTGCCCGATATAAACACCGATACCACCGCAATACCTTGCTGCTTTAATGTTTTTAATATTTTAAGAGAGCGTTTATTGTTACGTTCAAACTCAAGGTTGTCTTTATCACCATGCCCCTCTGCGTATGGTTCTTCACCAAATACAACAATGGCTACATCGGGTTTGGTATTAAACTCACCCGCTGGGCTTAAAATAGCGTTACCGCCAGCAGCCTCTATTTGCGCTTTCAAGCCCGCATAAATAGACGTTGCCCCAGGGAAATCTGCATTTTGATTATTAGTTCCCTGCCACGTAATACTCCAACCACCCGATTGCTTGCCTATGTTATCGGCCGCATCGCCTGCTATGAGTATGTTGCTTGATGGGTTAAGCGGTAATAAATGATTGTTGTTTTTAAGCAGTACTAGCGACTCTTGTACAGCTTGGCGGGCAATATCGCGATGTGCTGGCGCACCTATTAGTTCTAATTTACCTGAATATTTTCGATTTGCAGGGCTTGGTTTATCAAATAAACCCGCGCGTAATTTAACGCGTAAAATACGTGCTACGGCGTCATCTATTCGCGCCATTGTTATTGTGCCCGCTTTTACTTGTTTAATTGTATTTTCATAAAGTGGCTTCCAAGCACCCGTTGGTACCATAAAAATATCAAGCCCCGCATTAACAGCCTGCGGGCAACTTTCATTTGTACAGCCTGCAACTTGTCCGTGTCCGTTCCAATCTCCTACAACAAAGCCATCAAAACCCATTTTTGTTTTTAACACATCAGTAAGTAGGTATTTATTGCCGTGATTTTTTTTACCATTCCAGCTATTAAACGATGCCATAACCGACTGACTACCTGCGGTTAAGCCACCTATATAACCTTGCGCATGAATGTTATATAACACCTCTTCGCTATCAATATTATCGCCTTGATCGTCGCCATCTACCGTGCCGCCATCGCCTAAAAAGTGCTTAACGGTACTAATTACGCGTTTATCACTTAAAAAGTCTTCATCGGCTCTGCCTTGCAATCCGTTTACAATTGCGGCTGAATATTCACGCACTATGCTTGAGTCTTCTGAGTAGCCTTCGTACGTTCGGCCCCATCGGTCATCGCGCACAACCGCAACAGTCGGTGCAAACACCCAATCTATGCCTGTTGCCATTACCTCTATTGCAGTAGCTGCTGCAATGCGCTCAATTAATGCGGGGTTATTAGCAGCACCTAAACCAATATTGTGAGGGAATAACGTCGCCCCAATCACATTATTATGGCCATGTACGGCATCGGTGCCCCACATGGTTGGAATTTTACTGCCATCAATTGAGTCATCAACCGAGGCCTGATACATGCTTTCAGCAAGCGTTATCCAATCTGCAGGCGTTGCATGCTTATTAGCATTCGGGAACGAGCCACCGCCATTTAAATACGAACCAAAACCATATTTGCGCATGTCTGCAGCAGTTATATCGCGAATTTCAGGTTGGATCATCTGCGCTACTTTTTGCTCAAGCGTCATTATTTTTAAATACTGTGCAATCGTATTTTCAATTTCAGGCGTTTTCACTACCTTACTTTTAAGCGTTGGCCAAAGTGATAAATCACCTTGCTCATGCTCAGCCTTTTTGGCTAAGGCGTCTTGGCTATTATTAGCGTTAACCTCTTGTTTATTACACGCACTTAAA
Organism: Pseudoalteromonas sp. Z9A6; assembly: GCF_011378805.1. Taxonomy (NCBI): domain Bacteria; kingdom Pseudomonadati; phylum Pseudomonadota; class Gammaproteobacteria; order Alteromonadales; family Pseudoalteromonadaceae; genus Pseudoalteromonas; species Pseudoalteromonas sp. Z9A6. The sequence continues at coordinate 137,895 of NZ_WTKZ01000004.1, read as the reverse complement.
ACGCATAATCCTCCTATTAAAATGGGGAGCATGCGTAACCTGTTAGTGTTTAAGCTTTTTTTCATTTTTATAGCCCTGTGTTGTGTCAGTGTGTTTTTGTGAAACGCCTATTTGTTATTTAAATTTAACTATTGACCTGCTTAACAATAGCCACTAACCTAAATATGGAAGCGCTTCCTTAAAGTTATTAAATACCATCCTTAGTGATTAATCAAATTAAATATGGAAGCGCTTCCATCAATGCAATTTATAAACTATAAATAAAAGCAAAATTTACTACAAAGAAGCAGAGGTTTTCTCTTAATGAAACAATTATCTTTACCTAGTGGCTCACCACTTTTAGCCAAAAATTTTACCTATGGTGTAGCTACGGCTTCATTTCAAATTGAAGGCGGCGCAACTGATCGCTTGCCATGTATTTGGGATACCTTTTGCAGTAAAGAAGGCAAAATAGTCGATAATTCAAATGGCGATGTAGCCTGCGAGCACTACACTCGCTGGAAAGACGATATAAACTTAATTGAGTCATTAGGTGTAGACGCTTACAGACTCTCGATTTCGTGGCCACGCGTAATGACTAAAAGCGGTCACTTAAACCCGACAGGCGTTAAGTTTTATACCGACATTTTAGATGAATTAAAACGACGTAACATTAAAGCTTTTGTAACGCTATACCACTGGGATTTACCACAACACATTGAAGACGAAGGTGGCTGGCTAAACCGTAACACCGCTTACGAATTTGCCCATTACGCAGATTTAATTACCAAAGCATTTGGGGAACGTGTGCACTCTTACGCCACCTTAAACGAACCTTTTTGTAGCTCTTACTTAGGTTACGAAATTGGCGTACATGCGCCTGGCATAGTAGGCCGCGAATTTGGTCGTAAAGCCGCGCACCACTTATTACTAGGCCACGGTTTAGCTATGCAAGTACTTGCTAAAAATAGCCCAAATACGCTAAACGGTATTGTACTTAACTTTACGCCTTGTTACTCCGTTACCCAAAGTGAAGACGATTTAAAAGCCACTGCATTTGCTGATGACTATATAAACCAATGGTACATGCAGCCTGTAATGCAAGGTAAATACCCTGATATTATTAAGCAGTTACCTAAAGCCCACCACCCTGACATTTTAGATGGCGATATGGAAATAATTGCTCAACCGCTAGATTACCTAGGGGTTAACTTTTATACCCGCATGCATTATCAAGCAAGCGAAACCGACTTTTACCATGAGCTGCCACATAAAGCGCCAATGACCGATATAGGCTGGGAAATTTATCCTAAAGCGCTGACAGAATTACTTGTAACGTTAAACGAAAAATACACCCTACCGCCTATTTATATTACCGAAAACGGCGCAGCCATGGCTGACGAATTTAAAGACGGTGAAATCAAAGATAACGACCGTATTGAATATTACCACGAGCATTTAAATGCCCTGCATAACGCAACCGAGCAAGGCGTAAAAGTAGATGGTTACTTTGCGTGGAGCCTAATGGATAACTTTGAATGGGCAGAAGGATATTTAAAGCGCTTTGGAATAGTACACGTAGACTACAACACACAAAAACGAACTGTTAAAGCCAGCGGTAAAGCGTACAGTAACCTAATAACTAGCCGATAATTTATCGGCTTATAACAATAAGAACACACACTGTGAACAAACTCCCTTTATACGAAAAAGTAGGTTACGCCATGGGCGATGCCGGCGCTAACTTAGTATGGCGCGGCGCGCTTGCTTATTTAGCGGTGTTTTACACCGATACATTTGGCATATCGGCAGCCGCCGCTGCCATGTTGTTTTTGGTGGTAAGGCTATCAGATGGCGTAACCGATATTATTATGGGTATGATTGCCGATAGAACGCAGTCGCGCTTTGGTAAATTTCGCCCGTGGATACTCTATTCGGCACCGTTTTTGGGCTTGTTTATGGTGTTGTGTTTTACTACACCCGACTTTAGCACCACCAATAAACTTATTTATGCTTACGTAACCTACATAGGTTTAACGCTTGCTTACACCGTAAGTAATGTGCCCTACTCGGCACTTATGGGCGTAATGACACCAGACGATACAGAGCGCACAAAGCTCTCTGGTTTTAGGTTTGCAGGTGCGTTTACTGGTGGCTTATTGGTTATGGGTTTTTTACCTGAGCTAGTGGCATTTTTTGGTGGCGGCGACAACACCAAAGGCTATCAGCTTACTATGTACTTATTTGCCAGCTTACTTATTATTTTAATGATTATAACGTTTGCGACCACCAAAGAGCGTGTAACACCGCATGCCTCAAATGAAGGGAATTTAAAATCAGAGTTATTTGATTTAACCAAAAGCCTGCCATTTATAATCCTACCTTTGCTTGCTACCACCCTGTTTTTTTATTACCGCGATTTATACAGCGGTGTATTTTTTGCCCTTGTTATGGCTGCAATGACATTCGTTATTAAAAAATTGCTCAGTAAAGATAAGCAAAGCTTAACGGGATCACAGCGCGACATGGTTGATCTTCTGACCAACAAACCTTGGTTGGTGTTACTCGGCATTGGTTTTTTAACCATGATGTTTAATGGCATAAAATACGGTGTAATTGCGTACTACTTTAAGTATCACGTAGCCAATGAACTCATGGCTGGGCAATACTTTATCGCTTTGTTGGTTGTATCTATATTTGGCGCACTTGCCACAGGTAAACTGGCCGAAATTATGGGTAAACGAAACCTATTTATTGCATCATTAATGCTAAGCGGCATACTCACTACTGCATTTTACTGGGTGCCTAGCGATAACCTGGTTGCTGTATTTACCTTTGGTTGCGCTGCTGAATTTTTTGCCGCGATGATGCCAACATTATTTTTTAGTATGCTTGGTGATTCAGCCGATTATTCAGAGTGGAAAAACAAACGCCGCGCTACAGGCCTTATTTATTCTGCGGGTACATTTGTACAAAAAACCGGTGGTGGTTTTGCCGGTGCATTAGTATTGGTGGTACTTGCAGGCTACGGCTATAACGGTATGGATGAGCTAACAATTACACAAGCCCTACCTGGTATGCAGCTACTTATGAGCTGGATACCTGCCGCATTTGCTTTTTTAGGCGCCGCATTGATGCTTATTTATCCACTAACCTCAGCGATGACGCAAAAAATAACAGAAGACTTAGCAATTAGACGCAGTAATGTGTAAATTAACTTTTAATGGCCCTTCGCACTTTATATTTTTTATAAAGTGCGAGTAAAAATTCATATAAGCTAGGACATCAATGGCGACAATTTATCAAGTATCAGAAATGGCAGGTGTGTCTTTATCAACTGTTTCAAGGGTACTTAACGACAACGACTACGTAAGCAAAAAAACTAAAAAAAAGGTATTAGAAGCAATGAAAGAGCTAGGCTATCAGCCAAGTTCTATTGCTCGCTCTTTGGCGTCTAGCACTACAAACAGCGTCGGTATTTTAGTTTCTGAGTTGGATGGTCCGTTTTTTGGTCAAATGATGTCAGCCATTGAAGAGCACCTTCGTATTGCGGGTAAACACGTTATTATTACCCCAGGGCACAGTGACGAGAAAAAAGAAAAAAGCGGCTTTGAGTTTTTAATAGGCCGTAATTGCGACGCTATTATTGCCCACGTAGAAGCGGTATCAAACGAGTACCTAATTGAGTTAAGTAAAGGCAAAACCCCTATTTACTTAATGAGCCGCTACGTTAAAGAAATTGAAGAAAACTGCATTAGCCTCGACAACGTAATGGGCGGCTACTTAGCCACTAAAGCCATGATCAACAAAGGCCATAAAAACATTGCATACATAGCAGGCCCGCAGTTTAAAGAAGACGCGTCAAACCGTTTAAAAGGCCACAAAAAAGCTCTGGCAGAATACAACCTAACCTTTGACGAAAACTTATTTTACATAGGCGACTTTAAAGAAACCGGCGGCAGCGACGGCTTAAGGCATTTTATTCAAAATAAAGCGCAAATAACCGCCCTTGTATGTGCCAATGACGAAATGGCATCGGGTGCTATGAAATACGCCCGCGAACACGGTTTTAACCTGCCAAAAGATTTAGCCATTATTGGGTTCGATAACGTAATTTTTACCAATTATCTCTACCCAACACTGACTACAATAGATAACCCAGTTCCCGAAATGGGCCGAGCTGCGGCTAACTTAGTGCTTAAAGACATTTACAAAAAAAGCGGCATAACAGTAAAGCACGTGTTTCAGCCAAAGCTTATTTTAAGAGACTCTACACCCGATATTAATTAACTTTAAACCGAATTTAAATCTAGTTTAAATCTAAGTTATGTAATTCATTACGCACCCACTGCGTATTTAAATATTGATCTACGCGCTGCTGCGTAAACTTTACAAGTGACGTGCAGCATGCGATATGTGCCTGTCTGCTTGCATTTCAAAAAACTCTATTCAGACATAAATGCTCACAAATATAAAACAATATCCACACGAAAAAACTACAATAAAAAGCATAATAGATCCGATAATTTACCAAAAAGATCGTTTTAAAGTTTATTTATATTGTTTAATAAAATATCACTTTACTTATTTTTAATTTGGCTCTAAATTCGCGCAAATTTTATTATTAAAGTAACCTCTCAAACTTTAAAACAGTGGTTATTTACCTTGATGAGTCGATAAACACAAATGGCCGAATCAGCCACCACAAGCACTTCTAACAACCCTTTAGCACCCGTTATCGGGCTGTCATTTTTTGCTATTGCATCAGGCTTTTTAATGAGCCTTATTCCGCTGTCGTTACCTGCATTTAAACTTGATGAAAATCTAGCGCCTTGGCTTGCGAGCATTTTTTACTTTGGCTTACTTATTGGCGCCACCACAATAGAGCGCATTGTGGTAAAAATGGGTCATCGCTTCGCCTTTATATTATTTTTAAGCTTGTTAATAGTAAGTGTGCTTGCACAACTTGCGCTACCAAATACCGTTAACTGGTTAATTGCACGATTTGTAGCAGGTGTTGCTGTTGCCGGTGTGTTTGTCGTTGTTGAGTCTTGGTTGTTAATGACCAACACAGCAAAGTCGCGGGCTAAACGTTTGGGTTTATACATGACCTCACTTTATGGGGGCAGCGCGGTTGGTCAACTTGCTATAGGGCCGCTTGGCACCGAAGGTTCAATGCCTTATTTATTTGTAGCCTCGTTATTATTTTTAGCTATTTTGGCGCCTTTATTAATAACTAAAGGTCAGCCCGAAAAACAGCACCTTGAAAAACTACCACTAAAAGAAATAAAAACATTAAGCCACCCAGCTATGCTCGGATGCTTAGCATCGGGCTTATTACTGGGCCCTATTTACGGCTTAATGCCGGTGTATATTTCAGCACAAGCTGATCAAGCTCAGTACACAGGAACACTTATGGCGGTTATTATTTTAGGCGGCATGGTCGTGCAGCCGCTTGTGAGTTACTTATCTACTCGGCTTGAAAAAAGCTTATTGATGGGTATGTTTTGTTTAGTAGGCGCAGCCGGTGCTGCGGGTATACTACAAGCAAACACTTTAGCAGGATTAATAGTAAGCTACTTAATACTAGGCGCATGCAGCTTTGCACTTTACCCGATTGCTATAACACTTGCGTGCGACTCATTGCCAATGGCAAAAATAGTATCGGCAACTGAGGTAATGCTTTTGAGTTACAGTATTGGTTCGGTATTTGGCCCTATGCTTGCTGCAAATTTATCTGATGCACCCAACGGTATTGTGTTTTATTTAGCAGGCTGTTTAATCACTACCTGTATTTATATGTTTATTAAAAGCATTAAAAATATACGCGCGGGTAAAACCCCAGTTGCAGGCTAATTTTTAGCTTAAATACACACTTGTTTATTAACGGATTTTAGCTGTTAAACATCTTGATTTAACAGCTAAAACTATTATTTAGCAGTGAGTTTTTTATGTGGGCTCAAAAAAAACATCTTTTTCCACCCTTGGTTTTGCGTTGTAAAAAGCCACGGCATAGGCACTAACGATAAAATAGAATAATGCACATGAGGCTGTTTTCCTGCGGCATTTCCGGTATCGCCCAGTAAGCCAATTTGACTGTTTATACTTACTACATCACCTGTACTTACCGAGTAGTCATTTAAATGTGCAAAATAATGCACGCGCCATTTAGGCCCAAGCACTGCAACCACCTTACCACCACGGGTTAACTCACTTGCAAATATAACAATACCGCTTGTTGAGGCAACTACGGGAGTATTTTTTGTGCCAAAAATATCAATTCCTTTGTGCACACCCGACCTACCCCAAGGCTCGTACCAAAACGTGTTATGATTCCAATCTTTACTTGTGGCACCTTGTACCGGAATCATTATTTTTTCGGGAATTAGTAAGCCTATAATTAATAAAGTAGCTATTCCAATTGCAATCCACTTAAGTACTTTCACTTTTCTATCCTTGATATTTATATAACTTATACTGGTAAATTATTAGCCATAATAACTGAACTCATCATGAGTCGTATTTATGGTGTTTTATTTATGAAGTTTTATTTGAATGAAATACCCGACTAACATGTACTAAGCTGATCAATTTCAAAATAGGTTTTATAAGCAATTGAGCACTGCCCGCTATAAACAGCCATGTGCCACTTTCTATTAGTGAGTCATTTAAAAAGAAAAAACTGCCAATTAAAAACCAAACAGCAATCAAAAAATCGTTAAACGCTCCCAGCGCTTCATATCGTCGCTGGATGGTAATATGCTCTTGCCCTAAATCTAAAATAAACTGATTACTGGGGTCCATAAGTACTGCTCACTCTTTTATTTCATAATTTAAAAAGCTTGTTTTCACAAGCTAAGCCGCACCATACAATAACAAAATTTACGCAATAAAAAACGCTGGCCAATGCGAATCAGCCAACGTTTTATTGTTTGTGCAATACTTAACTAATCGTTTATTTTTTCTCTTTTTCTAAACGCTTTTTAAGACTTAATGCAGCATCGGCGGCTAATAAACGCATGAATTCAGAGCCATTACTTTGCTCGCCTTGGCCTGCGCCTATTACAATTTCAGGCACTAAACGGCTATTACCTAAGCTTGTAAATAAAGCGGTTTGAATTTTAACTTCTGCTTTTAGTGTTTCATCAAATACATACTTTGGATCAAGTGCAGCAGACTTAGCTCTTAAACGAGCCTCAGCTAAAACGTCCATACCTAATGCTTCTAAACGTTGTTGCTTTAGAATCTCTTCTTGCTCTTTTGCAAGCTCCGCTTTTACAGCCACTCGTTGCTGTGCAGAAATAATGGCATTTGCCTTAATCCGTTCAGCATCAATTTGCTCTTTTATTTTTAGCTTTTCAGATTCAGCACGCTGCTTAGCAATTGCTTGTTCACCTAAAGCCACTTCAGTACGCGCTTGTTGCTCTGCTTTTTTAAGGTTTTGACGCGCTAGCGCTTCATCAGCAGCAGCTTGCTTTTGGGCTTCAAGGCGAGCATTTACTTTGCTTTCGTAGTCAATATCAATAATGCTGGCATCTACTACTGTAATACCGTAAGCGCCTAAAATAGGTGCGTTACGCAGTGTATTACCCTCATCATCCATTTTAATATTAATAGTGACACGTTGCTGTTTACTTAAATTACCTAAATCGTCAGATTTATCGCGCTCACCCGTACTAATAATTTGTTCAGTAACAAAAATACCGTTGGTTAATTGATCAGCAAAATCTTGGCTTAATTGACCATTACCACCAGAGTAATGTTGCTCTACCGACATCATTCGCGCCGACGCTTTTACATTTTCAGTGGTTGCGCGCATTAATAAATTAGATATTAATGTTTCTTGTGAACCAAACTCTTCGTGTATTTTAAGTAAACCACGTAGAGCACCCGATTCAGCTGCAGGTACATTGCCTGGTAATCTAAAACGAGAGACACCTCGTGCGCCACCTGTTGTCGTATCTAAAAATCGAATCGGAATTAACGGCACAATTGCGCTTGCTGTTGCACCGGCATCGCCCGTAAAGTTAATCGAAATTACTTTTTTATATGCTGATGTAGTACCAAACGCTTTTAAATAAGGGCCGGCTTGATTTATTACGGTCAAGTTACCTGTAAAAGCCGATTGATGTACTAAACGCTCATCTGCTTCATTCCACGAAACAACTTGCGATGTAAGCGTTGCAATTACAGCTAATACAACAACAATTGATGAAACAACAATTACATTACGACGACCAAATCGACTCATAAATGAGTCACTTTTTACTGCTGGGACTGCTTTTTCGCTATCCATTTTTATTACTCTCCATGTTTAATTTCTTTTTAACAAAGTAAATAATTTCCTGTTCACTCAAATGTGCGCAAAAGCTACCAGAGCGATGTAACTCAACAAATGTTGCAAGGATTTCTTCTTTACCTTTAGCTGTTTTATCTTGGTTTTCTTGTGTTTGATTTTTTTCTGTTAGTTGAGTGATTAAATCATCCACTATCGTGTCTTTATCAAACAGTACGTTGTATTCTTTGGATTTTCTTACCCGACTTTTATGTACATTGCTGTAAATTACATAAAGCGCAACGCATAAAATAATAACAAGTAAACTTAACCCTATAATATAAAAAATCATAAGCTCTACTTAAATTAGTTTAAATACTTAATGAGCAATAACAATTGTAAGCATCACTTTACAAATGTTAACCCAGTAATTTTACAGTAAACCCGAGTAAAAAACAGATTAAAAATAAAGTTCATCAGGTATACAGTTATAACCGCACATAAAAGTAAGCTTTTTCAAACAAAAAATGCCAGTCAGTTATTAGCTGACTGGCATTAAACTAATATTTATTAAAGTGCTTTTTACATTATTCGCATTGCACCCAGTCAACACCATTTTCACCGCACTCATGCAGCATTGTTCCATCTTCTCGGCGGGTATCTCTAAACCATTTCCCTTCAATTGTTTTAATAATACGTACGTTGTCTGTGGTTTTGTATTTACGCCAAAAGCTAGCATCAATAGATGTTTCGTCATCAAACTCATAGGGCATAGCAGCGAGTACGGTCATTAAATCTTGAGTTTCTAAGTCAGTAGCTTTGTCTTTAACATTTACCCAATCAGATAATGTCTGAAAGTCGGCATTTTCCTCTCTAAAGGCAAAGTCAGTTTGGTAAAACGATCCTGACTCAGTATAGCTAATGCTAAAACCTCGCTCGAACGGTGTATCTAAATTAGCACTAACGCATTCATCAGCTGTAGGAAAGTTAACCTATGGGCTAGTATTAGCAACGCCATAAAGCACATTGCTTTGCTCAAAACTAACGTTCTCAATGCTAGAGCATCGGTAAGTACGATCGGCGTTAATGTAAACATCGTCTCTAACTGTTAATTTTCCATTTAACGATTCTTCGCCCCAAGGCGTATCTGTTGAATCCAATCGAGACAAAATAACGTCAATTTTGTCGAGTTCGTCTGTATTTTGAAGCTTTACTTGCTCATAAATAAGTTCAGCGCCTGCAAAATTAACTTTATCGCGGTACCATGCATTTTCAAACCCATACTCTGCATCTTTTGCTTTACCACAAACGATAAAAACAAACCTAATAAGTGAATAAATCCAACCTATAGACTTTAGTCTAACACCCGTAAAAATACTTATTAATTACAATTAGTTAAAAACCATAAAAACAATTAAACAATAAATAGAAAAATACAGTTTTTTATTTTTTAATAACACAATACAAAGTTAATAAACACAAAAAAGCCGATGTTGGGGTTTAATCCAACATCGGCTTTTTTACTCTCGCAATTTTATATCATGCTTTAGTAAGCACTCTATAAAACACGTTATAAAGGTTTTTTATAACGATAATTCTTCTTTAGCGCGAGTTAAGTTGTGCGATACCATTGAGCTGTTAGACAATTTTGATGCTTCGTATAAATCAGCAAGTGCAGCTGTATCGTTATGCGCTTTTAAACGTGCAACACCACGGTTGCTTAATGCGAATGACGTAAGTTGGCGTACTTTAAATTTAGGGCCATCTGCGTCTTTTAAAAGTGTGATTGCTTTAGTACAAATTGCTTCCGCTTCAGCGTAGTTTTTTGACTTAACATTCAGTGCGCAGCTATTAAATGATTGCTCAAGTGGCTGTGGCGCTGTTGCAGTTTCAATAACCATTAATTTGTAATCACTTTGATCAGCCATTGCAGCAGCTGAACATGTTAATAGTGAGCTAAGAGCGATAGTTTTGATAAGTGTAAGTTTCATGGTCATATTCCTGATTAGTTAAGCCGTGCTTGTTGCCGACAACTGAACTTTAGAGAATTACCACAACCCCGACAAACGATTAAAACAAACCTAATAAGTGAGAAAAATTAACCTATAGACCTTAGTCTAATACGTTTAAGTTTTTTCTATATATTTAAATAACTTACGAACTAATAATCGTGCCTAAAATCGCTACTTTAAGTTTTAAAATGTATATAATTATTTATGTCTTTTTTAATTGGTTTTATTTTAAACACCTTACTTTGGCACAGCTGAGTAACAATCAAACAAATTTATACATTTAATTACATGCAATACTAAGTCATGTATTTATAATTACAGCTCTGGTAACTTTTCATCATTAATGGATTAACTTTTTTGAAACACACACTTCCTCTTTTTGTTTTATTAAGCACGCTTTTATCATTTAGCCAAAATGCTAACGCAAGGCTTTTACTCGGTAACAACATACCTAACACCGGTATGTTTATAAAATCAGAATTTAATGGCGATAGCAGCATTACATCTGCGGGTGTAGAAATGATGGTCAAACAAAATTACAGTAACTTTGGTGTTGTTTTTACAAGCGCAATTGGCGCGGCTGTAATCGATAATAAACAAGGCGAGCAAGAAGAATTTATAACGTGGGACAATGGAATGAAGCTTGGTTATTTTAATGACTTTTTTATATACGCCGAGCTTGGCTTAGATCTGTTCGAACTTGCCTTTAAAAACGATAGAGGCGACAACACCTACCAAATAGAAAAATCGAACAACGACATAGACGGCTACGCAGGTATAGGTACGGGTTATCACTTTAAGCCATTTAAAATAGAAGTATTTACCCGAGCACGCCAAATAGATGGCGACTACTGGGAAGCACAAGAACATATTTACAGCGGTGTGCAGCTCAGCTTTACGTTTTAATTACCCTTTTTTTATAAGAAAAATAAAAAGCGTGTGAAATACAGCTATTTCACACGCTTTTTAAAAAATTACATTTAACAGGTTTGATCTAACCAATTTATATTTAACGGATAGTTTTGGCTACTTTACCAATACTCAAACCCTGAATTAAAATTGAAAACACCACAACCGCATAAGTAAGAGCCAACAAAATATCGCGCTCGTTCCCATCAGGTAGTTGCAATACCAGTGCAACCGAAATACCACCACGCAAGCCACCCCAGGTTAAAACTTTCCACGCGCCAGATGGCAACTCTAATTGCTTATTAAATGTAGTGGTTGTTATACCCACAACAATTAAACGTGCAAGTAACGCGATTAAAATTGTTAAGCCACCAGCAATAAACAAATTACTCGAAAACGCAATCATCACGACTTCAAGCCCTATGAGTACAAATAAAATGGCATTTAAAATTTCGTCAATCAGCTCCCAAAATAAATCAACGTAATGGCGTGTTTTGTCGCTCATAGCCATACTACGACCATGATTGCCCACCATTAACCCCATCATTACCATTGCAAGTGGGCCCGACAAATGCCAATGGCTTGCCAATGCATAACCACCAATAACGCCCGCTAAAGTAAGTAGCACCTCTTCTTGGTAACTATCAATACTTTTAAGTAAGTAATATAAAATACCACCTAATACCAAACCAAAAATAATACCACCACCCGCTTCAACCGCCAGTGTGTGCGCTACATAATAAGTTGTAGGAATATCACCACTTGATAAAACACCCAATAAAAGCACAAAAATAACCACGCCAATACCATCGTTAAACAACGATTCACCTGCAATCACGGTTTCAATACTTTTAGGCGCACCCGCAGATTGTAAAATTCCCATTACTGCAATAGGATCGGTTGGCGAAATTAATGCGCCAAACAGTAAGCACCAAATAAACGCTAAATCAAAACCAAGCAAAGGAAGTACTAAATATAGCGCACCAGCAATAATAACCGTTGATAGCAATGTACCAATACAGGCCAAAATACCTATTGGCAATTTATAGCGCCTTAAATCGCTAACATTTACATGTAGCGCCCCAGCAAAAAGCAGCATAGAGAGCATGCCATCAAGCAAAACCTCAGTAAAATCTAACTGATCGAGCAAGCTCACTTCGTAATCTATAAGATCATCAAATCCTAAAAAGCCCAAAAATATAGCGCCGATAGATAAAAGCATCGAAATAACCATAACGCCAATGGTTGTTGGCAAGCCAATAAAACGATGGTTTACATAGGTGAGTAACGCGGTAATTGATAAAAATATCGCACTTATTTCAAGTACGCTTAGGCTGGTTCCTGGTGCCATGGTTTAAATCTCAATATTTATTTAATGATACCTTGCTCAAAATAAGCAAAGCAGAAGGGTTATTATTTTTTATACGGTTATCTCGCATTATATTCGCGTAGCCTAAACAAGCATACCCAAAATATTAATTATAAATACACCCCCTACTCTGTTAACGTATTTAGGTATTAATTTACGCATTAAATAAAACAAAAAAACCCATGTTAGGAATTAACCTAACATGGGTTTTTTACTCTCGCTATTTTATAACATGCTTTTGGTAAGCACTTTATAAAGTGTTTATAAAGAAAGCTCTTCTTTAGCGCGAGTTAAGTTGTGCGATACCATTGTACTTGTAGACATTTGGTTTGCTTCGTATAAATCAGCAAGACCAGCCGTATCGTTATTCGCTTTTAAACGTGCAACACCACGGTTGCTTAATGCAAACGATGTAAGTTGGCGTACTTTAAATTTAGGGCCATCTGCGTCTTTTAAAAGCGCGATTGCTTTAGTACAAATTGCTTCAGCCTCAGCGTAATTTTTTGACTTAACATTCAGTGCACAACTATTAAATGATTGCTCAAGTGGCTGTGGTGCTGTTGCAGCTTCAATAACCATTAATTTGTAATCACTTTGCTCAGCCATTGCAGCAGCTGAACATGTAAGTAGTGAGCTAAGAGCGATAGTTTTGATAAGTGTAAGTTTCATGGTCGTAGTCCTGTTGGTTAAGCCGTGCTTGTTGCCGACAACTGAACTTTAGAGAATTAACACAAAACCGACAAACGATTAAAACAAACCTAATAAGTGAATAAATCTAACCTATAGACTTTAGTCTAATGCCAAACTACTAATTTACGGCAATTGGTATTTATACAATCAGCAACCAAACCAACACCTATTTAGTACGTTCAAGCAACTTAACTACTTGGGCTACAACCATTTCTGGCTCATCATTTTGCGGATAGTGATAGCTCTTATTTGTTATTACTATTTCACCTTGAGGAAATGCATTAACTTATTTTTTTATAATTTAAGAAATTATTTCTACTACACCTCAAAGCATTACTTCTTTTACCTGTTACTAATAAACCTTTATAAACTAAAGACAATAAAGTAAAGTAAGACAATAAAGTGCCGGCTGATATATGCATAAGTTTAATTTTATTTAGGTCTTATTGCTGAAAATTCAATCAAACATAATTATTGCATGAATATTTTACTAGGTATTTAAATGAGCATAGATTTTTTTAATACTATTAATTTCTTAAAAAAAGCTGGCATTACATTTAAGATAAATGAAAACAACAATAGGATTGAGGTTTTTTCTCCTGCATTTATTGACGTATATAACAACGACCGTAGATATGACACATTAACATTTATCAATTGCATCCATCATTTAATTTTTCGTTTTAGCCTAAAGCTACATATCAATTTTGAACATTTAGAAGGGATGTCTGCTGCTGCGGCTGTGATGCTGTTTGCAGAGATTTCTTCCACTCAATTAATTACTGATGAGCCGGACATAATTACCTTCTCACAACCTAAAAATAAGAATGCCAAGAAAATTTTTTCTGAATTCGATTTTTATAAAGCAATAAAACCAGGCTCTTTAAAAAAAATAAATAGATTAAAAAAAGAAAACTGCTTTTTTCAATCAGGTACAGAACCTGTCGAACATGCAAAATCAGCAATTGAAGCTTTAAAGAAATCAGGTTTAACAGTTATAAAAACTGAGGCTCGTATCTTTCAGGCTAGTATTTTGGAAGCCATGTCAAATGTTAGACATCATAGCTACTTACCTGAAACCCCTGAGCATAATAAAAGATGGTGGCAGTTTGCTTATTTCGATAAAAAGCATTCATCTCTCCACTTTGTCGTTTATGATCGAGGTATTGGTATTCCCACAACAATGAGTTCAATCAGCCCTTCATTTTATAATGAAGGGGAAAAAATTGAACATGCACTTATCTTAGATGTCTCAAGTAAGGTAGATGAACCAGGTAGAGGTAAGGGCTCTCGAGAAATATTAAGAACATACAATAAAAATGACAATTCTAGCTTATTGATTTACAGTGGAAAAGGGATATATTATAAAGATAAAGAGGATGATATTGAAATCGTAGATGAAGGACAGTACACAATAAAAGGGACTATAATAGAATGGCAAATACCATACAAAGCAGGGTAATCATGTTAAAAAAACTTTCTAAAGATTTTTCTAAAATTCCATTCGGTCGCTCTAAAATTGATGGGAAAGATAATGGGACCAAGTTTAGAGAAAAATTTCTAAAGAATTGGGTTGATGAATGCGTCAAATCTGATGAGCAATTAACTATTGAACTTAATGACCTGGATATTCCTATGACTTCTTCATTCATGGAAGAATCTTTTGGAGGTTTAGTTCGATTTGGTCATGCAAATAAAGAGAAGCTTTTAGCTATATTAAACTTTAAATCTGATGATGAATCGTATACTTATGAGATTATTGATTATATTTCAAAAGCTGAGTATGACTCAGAAGCTAAAATGTACGAAATGTAAGGTCAGTTAAAAGGTATGAAAGATATTTTCCCTGTACTCATTAGTGTTTTTTGTTCTATTACCATTGCTTTAATTGGTTGGAATATACTATTTAGAAATGCGAAGAAACTAGCATCTCGTTCAGAAACTTATACTATTATTTCTTCAGTAAATTCGTTATTAAAAGAAATCAAAGAAGCAAGTGACTCATATTGGCTAAGAAAAGAAAACAATGATTCCCCAGTAGCTTATGATACGTTTGTAGCTTTAAAATTACGTGAAGTTCAAGGCTTACTAAAAATATTATCTAACAGGCACTTAAGCTCAGAAGATGGCGCTAGAGCAATTTACCCTATTCGCAGCGCTTGTACTTTAAACAGTACCAAAGCATCAACTATTTCAAATGAGAAGGATCGAGCTACCATTTTGAGGGGGATATACGGTGTTGTATCTGTTTGTGAAAGAGAGATATACGATGCCTTTGAGAAAAAATATCCACCTCTAAAGTAGCTATCCAGCTTAAATTTCATGGGATTGGATTTCTAAGTAAATTACATTTAGCACCTTTGATTTGTTATATACATCATTTATCACCCAAACCTATAAACTCCCTCGCCCATATGCCATAATCTAAATAATTCTTTATTTTAGTAACTTGGCGCGTATTTAGGCGCTTTTAAGTTAACTACTCAGGGTTTTCAGCATGGCATATCAAGAGCAAAATCAAGCAACAATCTACTGGCACGACTACGAGACTTGGGGGGCGAGCCCTCAAAAGGATAAGCCGAGCCAGTTTGCGGGTGTTCGTACCGATCTTGATTTAAATATTATCGGCGAGCCGCTTATTGAATATTGTAAGCCGCAAGCGGATTACTTGCCTCACCCTGAGGCATGTTTAATTACGGGTATTACGCCACAAGTGGCGATGAAAAAAGGCTTGGTTGAAGCTGAGTTTATAGCAAAAATTCATGCCGAATTTAGCGTGCCAAACACCTGTGTTGCCGGTTATAACAGCATTCGGTTTGATGACGAAGTAAGCCGTTATAGCTTTTACCGTAATTTTTATGACCCATACGAGCGCGAATACAAAAATAACAATAGCCGATGGGATATTATTGATTTGGTACGTGCTTGTTACGCACTGCGCCCTGAAGGCATTGAATGGCCGTTAAAAGAAGATGGCAGCCCAAGCTTTAAGTTAGAGCATTTAACCGTAGCTAATGGTATTGAACACGCCGCAGCGCACGATGCGCTAAGCGACGTAACCGCCACTATTGCATTGGCTAAGCTAATAAAAGAAAAACAGCCAAAGCTATATAACTTCTTTTTTGGGCTGCGTAATAAAAAAGCCCTTGCTGAATTGGTTGATGTATTTAACATGACGCCGCTGGTGCATGCCACGTCGCGCATACCTGCAACACAAGGCTGTACAAGCTGGGTTGCACCAATGAGCTTTCATCCGGTTAATAAAAACGCAGTTATTTGTTTTGATTTAACCCAAAACCCGCAAGTGCTCATTGATTTAAACGTAGAAGAGTTACGCAAACGTTTATACACCAAACGTGTAGATTTAGCCGAAGACGATTTACCTGTTGGCTTAAAACTAGTGCATTTAAACAAGTGCCCTATTTTAGCCCCTGCTAAAACATTATTGCCTGAAAACGCCGCCCGCCTTGGGATTGACCGCGAGCAGTGCTTAGCTAACTTAGCTATTTTAAAAGCCAATACCGACCTTCGCGATAAAGTAACCGAAGTATTTAACGAGCAAGGCGATTACAGCGCAACCACTAACGTTGACTACTTACTTTATGATGGTTTTACAAGCCATGCTGATAAAGCTAAGTTTGCGATTATTCGTGATGCTAAACCAGATGAATTAGCCGGTTTGAATTTGGACTTTGAAGATAAAAAATTCAATACGTTGTTATTTAGATACCGCGCCCGTAACTGGCCTGAAACGCTAAACCAGCAAGAGCTTGACCAATGGCGCCAGTATTGCCAAAACAAGTTAATGCACGGGGAAGATCAACCGTCGATTAACGCGCAAGATTTTATGATCACCCTTGAAAACCTAGCGCATGAACATGACGACAGCGAAAAAAATCTTACAATTTTAAAGGCACTATATAACTACGCACAAAGCATGTAATTTGCTTTAAGTTTGTGTGTGTAACGCATTAAAAACGCGACACTTTAGCAATAAAATGTCGCGTTTTTTTGTTTATAAATATTTGTACCACTACACGCAAAGTAAAATCTATTTCACAAAGAGAAGCGAATGAGGAGTAAATGAGAAGACATAAAAACAATAATTTTTTAGATCTATTACTTCCTCTAAAAGCGCAGCGCCTCATAACCTCTTTGTGAGTAAGTCACTTTTACGGGCTTTGCCCGTCACGCAAGCAAGCTTCGCGTCTACGAAACAACCATAAATCTATACTTTGGGGTAAACGTAGAGCTTGCTCACGTGAAAAGCACAGCTTTTAATTACTTAAATAAAACACTATTCACAAAGAGAAGAGAATGAGGAGTAAATGAGAGGACATAAAAACAACAACCGTTTTAGACTTATCACTTCCTCTAAAAGCGCAGCGCCTCATAACCTCTTTGTGAATAAATTACTTTACGGGCTTGCCCGTCACGCAAGAAAGCTTCGCGTCTACAGAACAATCATAAATATACACTTTGGGGTAAACGTAGAGCTTGCTCACGTGAAAAGCACAGCTTTTAATTACTTAAATAAAACTCTATTCACAAAGAGAAGCGAATGAGGAGTAAATGAGAAACATAAAAACAATAGTTTTTTAGATCTATTACTTCCTCTAAAAGCGCAGCGCCTCATAACCTCTTTGTGAATAAGTCGCTTTACGGGCTTTGCCCGTCACGCAAGCAAGCTTCGCGTCTACAGCGTTACTTTTTATGCAGCGCTTCAATGCGTGCTAGTAAACTTGAGGTGTCGTATCTGCCGCCGCCGAGTGCTTGTACGTCGGCGTAGTATTGATCGACCGTTGCGGTCATTGGTAAAGTAGCGCCGTTGTTTTTAGCTTCATCGAGTGCAATGCCTAAATCTTTACGCATCCAATCTACGGCAAAACCAAACTCATATTCACCCGCCCACATTGTTTTGTAGCGGTTTTCCATTTGCCACGAACCGGCTGCACCTTTAGAAATGGTTTCTATAACTTTTTCACCATCAAGCCCAGCTTGCTTGGCAAAATGTAAGCCTTCGGCTAAACCTTGCACTGCGCCAGCAATACAAATTTGATTAACCATTTTACAAAGTTGTCCCGATCCAACGCCGCCTAACAGTTGGCTAAAGCGACTAAACGCCGCCATAACTGGCTGCACTTTAGCAAATACAGCTTCGCTGCCACCCGCCATAACCGTTAATACGCCGTTTTCGGCGCCAGCTTGTCCACCCGATACAGGCGCATCTATAAAGTCGATATTTTGCAGAGCCGCTTTTGCAGCCACTTCGCGGGCTACTTCGGCAGAGGTTGTGGTGTGATCAACCAAAATAGTGTGCGGTAACATGCCGGCTAACACACCGTCGTCGCCATACACTACTGAGCGCAAATCGTCATCGTTACCAACACACATAAATACAATGTCGGCATTGCTGGCAGCTTCGCGCGGAGTTGATGCAAAGCTTCCTGAATGTTCTGCAGTCCATGCTTGTGCTTTAGCTTGAGTACGGTTATAAACGCATACGCTGTGCCCTGCTTTTGCTAAATGCCCCGCCATTGGGTAACCCATTACGCCTAAACCTATAAATGCGACTTTCATTGACATAAAAATGACCTATTTAACTGATAACTTAGAAACTAGACCTCGATTATGTCAACCGGTCGATAAAAAAGCGAATGAAAATCTTTATAAAATTTCCTTAGCGGGAAAGGTAAGTAGGTAACCTATGGACAGTATTTATCAATTTAATGCACCACTTTTTAACAGCGAAAATTTTCCTCTTAGCCAGTTACAGGGCAAAACCGTCCTTATTGTTAATACAGCGAGTAAGTGTAATTTTTCGGTGCAATTAAACGCGCTCGAAAAGCTCTATCAACAATACAAAAACAATGGTTTTACTGTGCTTGCGTTTCCGTGTAACCAGTTTGGCCAAAATGAGCCGCTTGATAATTTAGCCATTAAAGACTTTTACCAAGATCAATTTAATACCTCGTTTGAGGTATTTGGTAAGGTAATGGTAAACGGGCCAGAAACCCACCCGTTGTTTAATTATTTAAAGTCGCATACGCGAGGTATTTCGCAAAACCGTGCAATTAAATGGAATTTCACTAAGTTTTTAATTAACTCACAAGGGCAACTTGTTGCACGCTATGCACCGCGTACTAAGCCCGAAACACTTAAACAAGTAATAGAAAGTAACTTACTACAAGCCGCTAAGTTAAGCGCTGCAAGAGGTGGTAAAAAGGTATCTTCAAAAACACCTTTGTTTACGTCGGCTAAGGCATAAATTAGGGCTTAATTTAAATCAATAAAATGCGTGTTACTAAAGCACAGGTTTATAAAGTAGTTTATTGTATTAGTAATAAATAATACTCCTTAAGCGTCGAGGCTATTACCATGAACATTGCTTTTTTTAGTACTCAAAAGTACGAACTGCCTTTTTTTGAACAAAGTACACGCGATCACCGCGATATAAAAATAACGTATTTTGAGCAATCCCTAAGCGAACAAACCGCTATTTTAGCAAATGGGTTTGATGCCATATGCGTATTTGTTAACGACACCGTAAACGCCACTGTTATTGAACAACTGGCAAGCCAAGGCATAAATACTATTTTGCTACGTTGTGCAGGATTTAATAACGTTGATTTACCTGCAGCAAAAGCACATAAAATTAAAGTATTACGCGTACCGGCTTACAGCCCTGAAGCCGTAGCTGAGCATTGTATTGCACTTATGCTAACGCTTAGCCGTAAAACGCATAAAGCGTATAACCGCGTACGCGAAGACAATTTTGATTTAAACGGATTGCTTGGTTTTAACTTGCACAATAAAACCGTGGGTATTGTAGGTTGCGGTAAAATTGGCCTTGCGCTGTGTAACATTTTAAATGGCTTTGGCGCTAAAGTATTAGTGTGCGACCCATACGCGCAACCTGGCAATTATACAATTACCGATATAGACACCGTACTTAGCCAAAGCGATGTAATTTCTTTGCATTGCCCTTTAACGGAGCAAACTCATCATTTAATCGATGATGAGGCGTTTAGTAAAATGAAAACCGGCGTTATGCTTATTAACACTTCTCGCGGTGCACTGCTTGATAGTAACGCGTGTATTAGCGCGCTTAAAACTAAAAAGCTAGGTTACCTGGGGCTCGACGTTTACGAGCAAGAGTCGGAGCTTTTTTTTAAAAACCACAGCGACGAAATAAATCAAGACGATATATTCTCGCGCTTAGTGAGCTTTAAAAATGTATTAGTAACGGGGCATCAGGGCTTTTTTACCCAAGAAGCACTCACCGAGATAGCAAACACAACAATGCAAAATGCACTTGAAGTAAGTGAGGGTAGGCCTCTGACTAACGAGGTTTTATAAAAATCTAGGCTTTACCTAAATAACCGGTACAAAAAAAGCGAATAAGGTGAGCCCTATTCGCTTTTTTGTTTAAAAATTTACTTTAAATAGAGCTTAGCCAAACGCGACGTTTGCAAAGACTAAGGTCATTAATATTGGGCAAACAAAACGAATATACTGAGCAAACCAGTAATGTACGCCGGTTGTTGCTTGGTGTAACTTATTACCACGCTGCCACATCCAACCTACTGTAATAAAGTAAAATAAACCCATAAGCGGTAATTGGTATTGAGTAAATAGCATAATAACTAAGCCAAATAACCAATCAAAATTTAATATAATGGCGCTTGCACACACAAGTACAACGGCGCTTACTGCCCATGTTGCTTTGGTGCGGCTAACGTTGTGATTTTCGACTAAAAACGCTACCGGAATTTCAGTGGTTGATATAGTTGACGTAACCGATGCGATAGACATTAATACAAAAAACAATAAACCAACTAATAAGCCAATTTCGCCCATGGTGCTAAATAGCTCAGGTAAAATAGCAAAAATTAGCTGCCCTTCGCCAATCAGTTTACCACCACTAAATACTTCAACACCGTTGTGCTGTGCCACATAAATAGCAGGAATAATAAGTAAACCCGCTAAAAAAGCAACGCCAGTATCAAGTAGTGCAACACCTGCGGTGAGCTTTGGTAAATTAGCATCTGGCTGTAAATACGAGCCGTAAATCATCATACAGCCCACACCTAGTGAGAGCGAAAAGAACGCTTGCCCCATTGCGGCAATAATTAAATTAGGGTCGAGTATTTGGCTAAAATCAGGAATTAAATACGCGGCAAAACCTTCGCTTGCGCCATCAAGTGTTGCAATGTAGGCAATTAAACCAACTAGCAGCACTAGTAACAGTGGCATTAAACGGCGCGACCAGGTTTCGATTCCCGATTTAACCCCTTTTAAAATAATACTGGCTGTTAAAATAAGCATAAGCGGCGTAAATACAAAATTACGCAGCACTGAGTCGCTATGTAAAAATTCGCTTGCGCCTGTGAAACCTAAAAAGGTTGTTATGGGTTCAATAGCGTACGAGAGCATCCACCCTGCCACTATTGAGTAAAAACTTAGCATAACAACTGCGCCCGCAAGACCTATGTAACCGGCTGCTGCGCCTACTTTTCGGCTAGTGTTTTGCCATGCATCGCCCAATGCTTTTACAGGATTAGCTTGTGCTTTGTGGCCTAAATAAAGTTCGGTATACAGCGCAGGAAGCGCAAGTAAAAATATAACAATAAAATAAACCAGTAAAAAAGCACCGCCGCCATGGTTGGCCGCTTGCGTAGGAAAACCCCAAATATTACCCAAACCCACTGCTGCGCCAGCAGCGGCTAAAACAAAACCAAGTCGGCTTTGAAACCCATCACGCACTTGTGCCATACATCTACAAATCTGTTATTATTTTGATTATTGTGAATTAAACCATATTTCATGCCGGCTGAGTAATAAAATTGTACACAGCCTTTGTTAGTGGCGCTAACCGCTCACAATATCAGCGACTTCTTTTGCTTTAGGGCTTTTATGACTGAACACTATTTTAAAAATGCCTTGAGTATTACTTCAACTCAATTGGCAAACTTGTCTTTAGCGAGTAGCAGCATTTTATTATTTAATGCTAAAACACTTGAGCTTAGTGACTTTAATTTGCCTGATTGCTTAAGCCCATTTGAGTTAACCATTATAAACCGCCGCAAAAGCCCACAAGCTAAGCAAGAGTATTTAGCTACGCGGTTATTGTTAAAACACCTTATTAAAATAACGCAGCCGCAACATGCGCACGTGGCACTTAATAAAATGAGTACCGAATTTGACGAGGCAAGCTCAAAGCTGCAAATACACGTAAATGGTGATGTTATTAATACCTGTATTTCGCACTCGCATGGTTTAGTTGGGGTTGCGCTAAATCTTGATAAAAGTGAGTTTGGTTTTGATATTGAAAAAGTAAGCCTAAAGCGCCCGTTTGAAAAGCTTGCTAAGCATTTTTATCATAATGATGAAATTACACTTATCACCAAGCCTACTCATACCCAAGCCCAAGCAGATACGTTTTTTAGAATTTGGACATTAAAAGAGTCACTTGCTAAAGCCACCAGCCGCCCTATTGCAAAGTTACTTAGCCCTAATGTGTTTGACGAATTAAATAGTGCAAAGCTGAGTGCTTGCAGTAATAACGTTACTGTAGTTGATAGCAGTGACAGCAATGTTTGTTTTGATGTAAGTGTGGTGCATAAAAAAAGCATCGACTGGCGATGCTTTTTATTAAATGATTTTGTTAAGTAACTTTATTAAGTGACTTTACTAGGTAACTTTACTAAGTGATTTCCCTGAATAACCGTTACTTATGCAGCAAAATCGTTTTCTAATAAACGGCTATGAATAGACTGTACTACGTTATCTGACTCAGTTTGCTCTACTAAAAAGCACAGGTTGTGCTTACTAGCACCGTGGCAAATTAATCGAATGTTAAAGTCTTTTAGTACACTCATTAAGTTCATTTCGTGTTGGCGTAATTGAATCTCAGAGCCAATAAGTGCCACCAATGTTAGGTTGTTTTCTACCGAAACATGGCAAAACTCTGCAAGCTTATCTAGGCATTCTTGATCAAGCTCTGGGCGCGATGCGTTTTGCGCGTTATCAAGGGTTATAGCTACGCTGATTTCTGATGTAGTTACCAAATCTACCGATATATTGTATTCACTTAATAGTGTAAATACGCGTGCTAAAAAGCCACTTGCTAGGAGCATTTCTGGACTTTTAAGCGTAAGCAAAATTTGGTTTTTACGTTGTGTTACTGCGCGTATACCTGGTTGCTGCGATTTTTCGCGCTCAATCCACGTACCGCCACGCTCAGGCTCGCGGCTAGAACCTACAAACACGTTAATGTGGCTACGGCTTGCTGGTAAAATAGTCGCTGGGTGCAATACTTTTGCGCCAAAGGTTGCCATTTCAGCGGCTTCGTCAAAACTTAAGCGTGCAATAGGCGTCGCTTTTGCGCACAAACGCGGGTCAGTGCTAAAAATGCCCACTACGTCAGTCCAAATATGCACACTTTTAGCGTTAATCGCTTCTGCTAATAATGCAGCGCTGTAGTCTGAACCACCACGTCCTAGCGTTGTGGTGTGACCGTATTCGTCACTACCAATAAATCCCTGAGTTACAATTACTTGAGCGTCTAATAACGGAATTAAATGTTCTTTAGCGGCTTGCGCTGTGGCTGCAACATTGGGCGTTGCTTTACCAAATTGGCTGTCGGTTTTAAGCACCTTGCGCACATCAAAGCGATCGGCATTTAAACCTTGTAAACGCAGCACCTGAGCAAATAAATACGACGATAAACGCTCACCAAAGCTAAGTAGCTCGTCGTGTTGCTGATCGGTTGTTAGTGGCTCTTGAGCCAATGTTTGAAATGCTTTTAAGGTTTCGTTAAAGCCAACCGCTAAATCGGCATCTAGCGATAATTCATCTAAAATAGTTTGTTGAATAGCAAGCACTCCATTTATGTGTTCTTGGCGCTCACTAGGAGTAATGCTTGATTTACACAGTGCAACTAAGTGATTAGTTACGCCGGCACTAGCGCTCACGGCAACAATACGTACGCTTTTATCTGCAACAATAATTTCGCTACAGCGACTCATCGCTTCAAAATTTGCAACACTGGTTCCACCAAATTTGGCAACGATGTAATCTGATTTTGCGCTTAACTCTGTTTGAGGCACTGTTTGTGGCACTGATTGGGTAGTCATTTAGTCTCCTTTCGCGGTATCCAAACCGCAATAAAACAAGAAGAACTTGGCAAAGGAATGCTTGAAGATAAGTCCACTGCCAGAAGCTCTCCACCTATATTGGTGACAGTTTTGAGGATTCAGCCCCATAAACCGAAAAACAATGACGACGTACCATTATTTTCCTCGGCGAGTACTTCCCTCCTTAATGATCATCGGCTTTCGTCGCCTAACATTAAGTACCTAAGTATCGCACCTCTTCTGAATGCTTTATTAACCAGTGGCTAATAAAACAAAACCCCACTAAGTAGCGGGGCTTTGAAAGTTATCGTTTAGACGTCTAGCTGTCAAGCATTTAATAATTTATGAGTTAAATAAAACTGCCCATGTAATACGAGCCCGCATATCCAACCGTGTAACAAATTAATAAATGCAGCGATAAACGCAAGTAGCTCATAAAGGTAAGCGCTTTAACTTTACTCATGGCAATAATGCCCGCAGCCGAACCAATAATAAGCATTGAACCGCCCACGCCCGTTGCATACGTAAACGACAACCAGTGTTGTTGGCTCATTACTATATTGGCTTTTAATAATGCAGCGGTAAGCGGTACGTTATCGACCCCTGCTGATAATATGCCCATTAAGTAGTTTGCGTATTCTGGTGCCATTACCGTGTATAGGTCGGTAAATTTACTCAACATACCAATTTCTTTAAGTGCGCCTACAAGTAAAAGTACACCTACAAAAAACAATAATGTATCGTATTCTATATCGCGAACAAAATCGATTATGTCTTTGTTAATGTCTTTTTTGCGCATTAAAAATTGCGCCACTAAAAACATCACTGATAAGCCAAACAAAAAGGTTAATAGAGGCGGTACGCTGTAAATTACACTTAGCGTAAGTGTGCTCACTACGGTAGATAAAAATATAACAGCAATAGTTATGTCGGTTTTTTCGATGCGAGTTTTACCTGCACTAGCAAACTCAACACGCCCTTTCATACCAATAGATAGTAACGCGGCAAGCAGCATAACACTTGTAAGTGCTGGCGCTATAAGTAGTAATAAATGAGCAATGGTTACTTTGCCATCTAAAAATATCATTAGTGTGGTTACGTCACCGGTTATTAGCGATACCCCACCTGAGTTAACCCCAAACACAATAAGCGTGGCGTATTTAACGAGCTTTTTAGGTTCAAGTTTTAACGACATAACAACCGCAAGCGATATAAGCGTCGCTGTTACGTTATCTGAAATCGATGAAAACAAAAATGCAAAACCACCCACCAAAAACATGAGCTTTTTTTCGCTAATACTTTTTGGCATAACACGGTGCACAATATTTTCTATAAACCCCTTTGAATTTAAATACGCTACAAAGGTCATTGCAGCCATTAAAAATAGCCATAGCGAGGCAATTTCTAAAATATTTTCGTTTAGGAGGTGCTGAATTGTATCGGGGCTTTGCCCGTGAAGAGGGTATATAAAAAGAAGAATCCAGCAAAGCGTACCAAAAAACAGCGTGGTTTTAGCTTTATTAACATGGATTATATCTTCTATAACGATCAGTAAAAATGCAATCGCTATCAGGGTTAGAATAATCGAGGAAACCATGGTAGTTAAACAACCTTTGATATAGTTTTAAAAAACACACAAATAACGTTCCATTTCATGTGCCTATTTTCGGCGCGAATTTTAGCACTGCCTCTATGCAAAAACTATTATTAAATGGTCTTAAAAACGAATACTATATACAGACAAGGTTAATTAAAAAATACGTAATAATGAGTATGAACACAATACTCAATAATAAAATACTAGGATGTTGTAACCTCTTATGATCCCAGCTAAAAAGCTGCTAAACACCATAACCGAACATTGGGGTGTATTAGCGCTATTATTTAAACGTTTTAAAATGGCTGACTTTAGCCTAAAAGACGTACAAAACGCGATTAAGCAAAAGCAGCCTACGTGGTCAAACGAACGCATTTATAAAGAAACAAATCGTTTGTTAAACCAAGATATTTTAATTCCGCTTGCTAAATCCTCTCAACTTGAAATAAATCGTGCTATTGCTGATTTTGCTACTTTTTTACTGCAAGAAGAGCATTTAGGTTTAGCGCAAGAAATTAGCGTACTAGTAGAGGACCTAGCTCGTTTAGGTAACCGCCTAGATAATGCTGGCGAAATAGAAGACTTTGACGACTTACGCCGCTACAGCCGCATTATGGATGATCGGGTGCGTAAAATAATGAAGCTCTATACGCACAACGAAAACGCTATTTTAAATATTGTTGAACAAGCCAAATCAAATAATGCAGTGCAATCGCTGCAAAAGCGTTACAAAGCGGTAATAGAAGCCTTTGACGAATACATAGAGCCAATGCTTGAAATGGTTGATATTCGTGGTGAGTTTCATGCGTGTTTTACCCTCATTGAAGAGCAAATAAGTAAGCAAATACTGCACATTGAGCGCTCAGGTAAAGCGTATAACGATAAACGTATGCTGGAGCAATTACGTACCCGTATACTCGAAATGCATTTAATGGGCCGAGAAAGCTTACGTAAAAGTGCCGATATGCTTATGCCACTGCGCGAGGAGCTTCGCCGTAATAACTTAATTACTCGCCAAGCAGCCAAAGTACTTGGGCTTGTACGTAAAAATGGCGTAGACAATATGCTAAGTGCTGTGCAACCACATTTTGTAAGCGACGCGCAGCGATATTCGCTTGGTCAGCAACGCCATATTGTGGCTTATATGGCAAGCTTGGTTGAATTTGAACACGAAGAATACCAATTGCCTGACCAGCAAGACGTGCCTGCATTTGTTACGCCTAATATTCCTGACTACAACGATGTTAAAACCAGCTTTGCTAAGCGCTTTAATAAAAAACGCAAAAAGCCGCAGCCCTTGCTGCAATTTTTAGACGAAAGCTACCCAGATCTCGATGCCGACGAAATGCTATTTTTGTATCAAAAATTAGTCAGCGACAGCGATATTAAAATAATTCAAAGCGATGAAAAAGCCCGCGTAAAAATTGCCGGTCAGCACTTTTCTTTATATCCATTTAATTCAGAGCCTCAGCCAGATCCAAAGGCAGGTAAATAAACCATGACACACATAAACTTAGACGAGCTAACTCATCTACAAGCCATTAATAAAAAATTAGTAGCGGGTTATCACATTTGCGAGCAAGACAACGTAATGTGGCAAGAGCTTGACCAACACATAGAAGACTACACCGCCCTATTTACCGCTTTAGGTAACGATTTAAAACACGATAGCCGTGGCTTTTATTATTTTGGTAGCGACGAAAGCACACCCAATATGGGCAAAATATCTCGCGCTATCGCACTCACCATTTACATTTTAATTGAGCACTACGCCAATACGGGTAAAGATCCAATGCGCGCATTGTTTGACGACGTAAACGATTTAGAGCTTATGCAAACGCTGGTGCAAATTAACAAACATTTGTTTGATCAGCTTGAGATATTTTCGGGATCGGATTTGCGTAAAGACGTTTACCTGCGCATGGTGCGCTTAGGTTTAGCCCGTGAAGTAGAAGGCGGCTTTATGCTTCAAGCGCCAATTCACCGCTACATAGATGCACTCATGGAAGTAAACGAAGAAACCTATATTACAGAGGACGAGGAATGAAAAATCTATACGGACTAAGCAAACTCGCCCTACTTAACACCGCAGGCTATGCAAAATGTGTGATCCCGCTTGATAAAAGCAGCTCTATTTGCGCGCCCAATAACACAGGTAAAAGCTCGGTTATTAACGCCCTGCAGTTTCCGCTTATTAACGATTTGCGCTTAACAGAATGGGACGGACACGATTTAGATGAAACCCGTAAATTTTATTTTTCATCCGATCAGTCATACATTTTACTAGAAGCTAACTTGCCTCATGGCTCGGTAGTAATTGGAGTTGCAGGACTTGGTAAAATTGCCGGTTACGCGCATCAGTACTTTTGTTATCAAGGTAAGCTTGATTTAGAGCAGTATACGCAAGGTAAAACTATTATTAAATTTACCAAGCTGTTCAACCATTTAAAATCGCTTAACTACAACCCTATTGAGTTAAAAGCACAAGAGTTAAACGCGCTGTTGACTGGCGGCGCAACGGCTTTTGACGGCGACATTAACCTAAAAATGATCCCGCTAAATAATGTACAAGACTCTTCTATTTATAAAGAAATATTTAGACGTATTCTTAACTTACACAAATTAGGCGCAAGCGACGTAAAACGCTTTATGCTACGCGTGTTTGAACGCCATATGTCGAACTCTAAAGTCGACTTTTATGAAGTATGGCGTCGCTCATTTGATAAAGTAAACCGCTCAAAACGCGAATTAAAAGCCCTTGAGTCAATGCAAGAGCCAATAGCCGCGCTTGAATCAATGCTTGAAAACCAAACCGTGCTTAAAGGTAAATTAGCGGCGTATGCGCCTAAAATTGACCAAGCACTGATTGATTTTGACACTTATCAAGAGTCGCAACTCTCTGAGCTTGCCATAGCCCTTGAAGATATAGAGCACGAAAAACACGAGTTTGAGCAAAAACAAAGCCTATACGTACAGCAATCGCGTGATATAGAGCGCAGACAAACTCAAATTGAGCAGTGGTTTTTAGATTACGATGCGCTTAAAAGCGAGTTTGAACTGGTAAATAAAGCCACGCTTAAAACCAGCCTGACTCAATTAAAGCAAGATTACGAGTCGCTTTCGCACTCTATAACCAGCGCACAAGGGCAAAGCCTACACACGCTTGACTACCGCATCAGCGAAACACAAAAACAAATTAAGAGCTTAAAGCTGCAACTTAAAAATCTTGAATTTAATTTGTTTACCCGCATGCGCGAAGACCTCTCGTTAAAAGAAGTAGAAGAAATATCGCGCATTTTAAACCCAGATATTCTCTCGTTTGCAACCACCACTAATGGCGATATAACCATTGATGACGAAGACGCGTTTGGGGAATTTTTATCGCTATTAAGTGAAAACGTTAAAGGCGGCGTATTAACGCTACCAGGTGCGAGCATTAAGCTTAAAAAGCTCTCGCCTGTGCAAATGCAAAGCGGCGAAAACAAAGAGCAATTAACCGCTCAGTTAAATGCACTTGAGCATTCACTTAAAGAGTTTAAGCAACAGCGCGATGTTGCTGCAAACGTTGCCGACAAGCAAAAAGAAAAAGACGCGTTATACGATGAGCTTATGAGCGCAGAAAGCGCGCTAAAACGCTTAGAGCAGTTTGAGGTAATGCAGCAGTCGGTTGAAGCGCAAGCCATGCTAAAAGAGCAGTTATTAGCTGAGCGCGAACAAGTTGACGACTACCTGCAAGATATTCAAAAAAATAGTGGCTCAATTGCCGATCGTCGCTCGTTAATTAAATCGAAACAAGAGCAAATTAATCGCCAAACTGAGCGCTTACGCCAAGTTAAGAGCGAGCGAATTGACCACACGCTTGATTTATACAGCGGTAAAGTAACCCCGTATATGATTGATATTACAGTCGACTTTGATAACTTAAGCGACCTTGTTCATCACTTTAATAAAGACTGCCAAGAGCTGCGTAATTTTGACATAAACGTACGTAATACCTATTTGCATGTATATAATGCGGGTATTACTAAATTCGACAACGAAAACGACGAATATACTAAATACCAAAAGCTAATAAGCGCCTTTCATAATATTGATAACGAACGCGATGCTGTTGAACGCCAAGCACGCGTTGCGCTTACCGAAGTGGCTGCAACTATTAAAGGCTTGCGAGAAGATTTAGACCGCCTTCGCCGCGAAATGAACAGCTTTAATAAAGGCATAAGCCAGCACCGTATTTCAAACCTGCAAGCGTTTAAAATTAACGTAATACCGCGCAAAATGCTGGTTGATAGTATAGATACCATTATCAGCACGTCGCATCAGTTTGAGCAAGGTGACACGCTTGATTTACTTAGCCAAGAACCGTACAGCGAAAGTGCGGTAAACGAAGCGAAAGATCACTTAATTAAACTCGCATCAGATAAAGCGGGCTTAACACTTACCGATTTATTTGATATTCGATTTGAAGTAGTTAACCGCGCAGGTGAAACCGAACACTTTGAAAAAATAGATTCGGCGGGTTCAAACGGCACACGTATTACGATTAAGTTATTATGTGGCATGTTGTTTATTCGTTACTTATTAAGCGATCAGGAACAAAACCTATACCGTATACCAATTTATATAGATGAAGCGGCCGACATTGACCCACAAAATCAAAAAGCGATTATAGAAACCGCACTAAGCTTTGGTTTTGTGCCTATATTTGCCTCAGTTAAGCCGCAAATAAGTTGTGACTACATTGTGCCTATTCGCTCGGTAAAAGACGGTGCACAAAACTGGGTAGATGAAAAAGATTGGATTGAAGTTGAACACAATTAATTGGCCGTTAAGGCTCGACTATTAGACTAATATTTAGGACGTTTAAATAATACACATTTAAACTATGTGTGTTATTTTGAATTAATGCATTTTATTGGAGCAAACGTAATGAAAAATATACTTATTGTTGCAGCGCTAGCACTTCTTACAGCCTGTACACAAACCCCTGATTGGGATTACGATAAATCAGCCAACTTTAGTAATTTTAAAACATTTGCTTGGGTAGAAAACGCCAGCCTAACTAAAGACACAAATAACTACCAAATTAATGGCCTAATGGAAAAACGTGTTCGCACTGCCGTTAACGCTGAGCTGAGCCAAACACTAGGTATGAGCTTAGTTGATGCAGCAGATGCTGATGTACTTGTTAACTATCATGCATCGGTTGATAAAGAGCTTGAAGTAGATACATTTAATGTAAACTACCGCCCGCATTGGGGTTATTGGGGTACTGGTTTTCAACGTGATACAACCGCGCGTGAATACGAAGTGGGCACACTGATTATTGATATTGTGGATCGTGAATCAAACCAACTAGTATGGCGCGGCGCGAAAGAAGGTCGATTAAAGAAAAACCAATCGCCAGAACAACGTGAAGCATCAATTAATAAAACAGTGAGCGAAATTTTAAGTAACTTCCCGCCGCAAAAGCAGCAATAAGTTAAAATTAGCTATAAGTAAGTTTTAAAAGAGCTCACAGTACGTGAGCTTTTTTGTGGGTGATTGTTTTTGGGGCTTACAGACTTAAGTAATTACGAGCTACGCTCGTCACGTCTACAAAATACCGGATTAAACTTTACCTGTAGGCGCTAAGCTTGCTTGCGCGAGAAGCGATAGCTTCTAATTACTTTATAGCGCTATATTCCATCTTAAATTACGAGCTGCGCTCGTCACGTCAGCAAACTGCACGTCTTACAAAAAACACCGCGTCAAATTTACGATTTATACTTATGCAATAACTCAAGCGGTATATGGCAGTAATCATCAGGATGGTTAGTTAAACGGTCTTGATGCTCAGGATCGCTTGGCACATAGTTAGTTAACAGCTCTACCTCTACCACAATTTTATCAGCATCACTTCGCTGGCTTATATAATTGCTAGCGACCTTTAAATGATCTTGGCTTTTGCTATAAATGGCAGTTCGGTATTTGGGGCCTACGTCATTCCCTTGTTTATTAATGCTATACGGGTCAATAATTTCAAAAAAGAAGCCAAATAGCTCGTTCAAGCTAACCGCTTTTGGATCAAAAATGACCTTTACGCATTCGGCATAACCATCGTAATCGCCTTGTGTATTATCATTTTTTCCATTAGCCCGCCCTGCTTCAGTACTTATTACACCAGGTAAGTGCTTTAAAAATTCTTGTACACCCCACAGGCAGCCACCAGCAAAGTAAATAGTATTATATTCTTTAGTATCCATTATAAATGTTACCTAATAGGTAATTATACCGATTGCATTAAAATAGTGTTCTATTATAGCGCCAAGAAAATAGCGCAATAACAAGGCGAAAATTATGACATATAGTTGTATAATTTTTAACGCAGTGAGTGTGCTATTTAATACGATAGAATGACCATGTTTTTAATAAAGTCGGTATTACGTAAATGGTTATCAAATGCAGTTATTAACAAATTAATGTACAATCGCGCACAAAATGACTGCTGTTACATTTAGTTATTTTATCATGCTCAAATATAAGCTTTGAATTTAATTGTAACCGCAGCTACAAATAAAAAATGACGAGAAACACATGAATCGCACACCACACCTTATAATACCTGCAATATTATGCAGCGTGACTGCATTTGCTACTGCTAATACGCTATCTAATGAGTCAACAATCGAACAGATAACCGTTGAAGCTTCACCTACTGCGAATAAACTGCCTGTAGGTACATTCGACTCGCCTATTTCTAATTTAGAGTACGACCCACGTGTTGATCTTCAATCGCGTAATATGGCTGAGGCGCAAGCTGATGTAACTATTCGTGGTGGGATTTTTGAAAACACCGGCTTTAGAGTAGGAAGCGCTACTCTACTTGACCCGCAATCTGGGCATTATTTTGCTGAAATACCCATTGCACCGCAAATGCTAAGCGGTCCAGATGTGTTAACCGGTGCTGATAACGCACTTTATGGTATGAATAGCTCTGTTGGTACGGTTTCGTTTGGTTGGAAACCAATTATAACTGGCGGTAGTGTATCGCTTGGTACTGGCACAAACGACTTTAATCTGCAAAGTATTCACGCTGCTAAAAACACACAAATTGATAGCTTAACTAACTACACTCTGGGCTTTGAAGGTGAGTATTCTCACTCGCAAAGTGATGGCACCATTGATAATGGCGATCATGACTTTTCGCGCGCCTCAGCTCGTGTGCAATTAGCAAGCGAGCACAGTCAAACAGATTTGTTTTTTGGCTCACAAGATAAGTTTTTTGGCTGGCCTAACTTGTACACTCCTTTTGGCGTTAACGAAACTGAAGATTTAGAAACCCGCCTTTGGATGCTTAACCACAAGCAAAGCTACGCTGATAACAGTCACTTTGAAGTATCTGCTTATTATCGTACCCATGACGATCACTATATTTACTCGCGCGAAAATCCAAGTGCATTTGAAGCTTTTCATAAAAGCGAAGTTAAATCGCTTGGACTTTCAGGTCGTCATGAACAAAGCGATGCACTGGCAATAAATTACTCTGCACAATTTATTGATGACTCGATAGAATCAACAACACTTGAAAACAACTTTACTTCACGAAAGTATTATAAGCTGAGTATATTGCCTGAATACACAATAGCGCAAAAAAACCAACAACTTACCTTTCGTTTAGGCGCAGCCTACGACGATACAAATCGTGATGACGCTGAAGTATCAGCTATTGGTGATATAACCTTAAACACCCAAAATAGTGACGGCACAGCGCAAACTATTTATTTATCATACGCGCAGGCGAGCCAAGTTGCAGGCTACACAGCCATTGGCGGCAGCGATTCTGGGGGATTATTTAGAAGTAATTACAATCTTGAGCGCGAAACCACTTCAAACTTAGAGCTAGGGTTATTGCTTGAAGAACAAAGCTGGCAGTTAAATTCGGCTATTTTTTATCGAAAAGATAATAACTTAACCGATTGGACCTTTAATTTTGATTCAACATCAGCGCGCTTTGCAAACCCGGTTGATATTGATACAGCTGGGGTTGAATTTTTAGCGACTAAGCACTTTGATACAGCAAAACTTATAGCAAGCTACACGTATTTACATAAATCAGAAAACTACGGCGCAGCCGATATTGATGCCAGCTTTTACGCGTTAAACTTTCCTGATCACCGTTTAACACTTGGCGCTGTGTACAACCCAACTGATATTTTAGAATTTAGAATAGATAACGAATGGCGTACACAACACAAAAATGCACTTAGAAACGGCAGTGACAACGCGTTATTTACCCAACTAACGCTTAAAATAACCCCGCCACAGTTGAGTAATTTATTTATCACCTTAGCGGCAGATAACTTATGGGATGAGTCGTTTGAAGAAATACCAGGTACACCTGGGCGCGGTGAGCAATATACGTTAAGCGCAACGTATAGTTGGTAGAGTTGAGCTATCACATTCAAAGACCTGTTTATTTAAAATAGGTCTTTGAATAAATATTTGGCAAGGAATAAACGCCATACTAAATATTAAGAAATACGATTACTCAGCTTATATTGAACCAGAACGACATTGTCTTTTTCTTAGCTCATTATCAATTTGTAAAGGGCGACTAAGCTCATCTGTAAGAACCTTTGAAACAACCGTACCGGTTTCAACTTCTTGTATCCAGATTGATATTTTATTCCCATCCCTTTTTCTATTTAACATGTAGCTTTTATTAGAATCTAAATTAACGTTAAAATTAACAAAAGCTTCTTTTTGACTATTTAAAACATCAGGGTTTGAAACACTCGCCTTTACCCATAAATCATGCTTACCACTGATATACTGCTTTGGTTCAGCCCATTGTGTAGGTTTTTTGTTAAAGCACATCAAGTGGACATATTCTAGATCTACTCCCTGCTCTCTTTTAAAGTTTTCGAGTCTGAAGTGATCTTCTTTAATATCGGTTTTAATGGGTAAGTTTGAACAACCTAATAAAGTCACACCTAATGTAAATGCTGTAAGTAAATTTTTCATTTTTCTTTCCTTTTAAAAATTAAGATTGAACGAAATCACCTATAAATGAGATTTATAAAAAGTACCTTACAGTTACCTATATTAGCAACATAGGTTAAATATATCTAATATTTCGCCATAAAATATATTAACGACTGCTTTTAATAACCTTGTGAAGATTTTTATTAATAATATATTGTAAATAGATGTGTATTAAAATGAGGATTAAGTTAGCTCTTCGAGCTCTGTAATAAGCGCTAGAGCTTGCGCATTTGTTGTCCCGCACACATCAAGCGTGGCGCTAAAATCACTACATACTTTAGGTCGACTTTCATCACCAAATAACTTACATAAATTACGTTCATCTAGCTGAATACAGCGCTCTCCGGCTTTTTTACCATTTGGCATACCTGGAATAGGCGAACTAATACTTGGCGCAATACAACATGCGCCGCAGCCTAGCCTGCAATTCATCGATTCGGTTTTCATAATTTCCTCGGTATAAAAAACACTTACTTTAATTTCTTTTTAGGAACTTAATTAGTCGCATAGTGAGTTGTAACACACATATGTAATGCTTTGTTACATCTTAAAACAGCTTGTAAACACTTTATTGCGTATTATTGCTCTGTCACCACCAATTATGAAGGAATGCCTTGTGGCTACTACAAAACAAATAATACTCCCAATCGCTGTTTTAGCAGGCGGTATTGCTTTAGCTTTCGCCTTTATGGCAATGAAAAAACCACCCGAAGAAAAGCCAGAGCAAGATTTACGTCCTTTAGTAGCAACACAAAGCGTACTTTTAGATTCTATAACGCTCGATGTTAAATCGTACGGCATTGTTAAACCAAAGTATCGTACCGAGCTAATAGCACAAGTTAGCGGGCAAGTTATTTCGGTATCAGATCAATTTGTAGAAGGCGCGTTTGTAAAGCAAGGCGATATTTTAGCACGAATTGATGCAAATGATTACGAAGCAGACTTTATTGAAGCGCAAGCGGGTTTAGCACAAGCAAGCTCAGCACTTGAAATAGAACGCGCGCAAGCACATGTCGCTCAAGCTGAGTGGGAGCGCATTAAGTCAGACTCAAGCGATGCTATTGCATCAGAACTTTATTTACGAAAACCACAGCTGGCAGAAAAATTAGCGCGTTACCGCTCTGCTCAAGCAAGTGTTAAACGTGCTAGCCGCAATCTTGAGCGTACTTATATTAAAGCCCCTTATGATGCCATTATTAATGAGCGCACAATTAGCTTGGGTTCAGTAGTAAACCCAGGTAACAGTTTTGGCGCACTAAGCGCAACCTCAGTTGCAGAGGTACGTTTACCGGTTGCCGATCAAGAACTGCAATATTTAAAAAATGGCGGCGTAGGCTCAAATGTTACATTTAACGCAGAATACGCAGGTAAACAAACAATGTGGCAAGCCAAAGTAATTCGCACCGAAGGTGTGGTTGATCAAACAAGCCGTATGAGCTATTTGGTAGCACAACTTGCAACACCTTATGGCGACAAAGCACGCCCTCTTCGTTTTGGTTCATACATTAACGCTACCATTGAAGGTCGCCCGCTTGATAACGCAATAATTGTTGCGCATCATTTAGTTAAAGATAATAAAATTGTAATTTTAAATGACGATTTAACATTATCGTTTAAAACTCTCAATATTATACGCGAACAAAACGGCATGATTATAGCTAGCCAAGGGCTAAAAAATGGCGAGCAAATTATTACCTCAGCGCTTGAGTATCCAACTGAAGGTATGGCAGTAAAAGTTGAAGATATTGCGCCTGATAAAACTGATGTAACTCAACTTGCGCTGAAAGAGGAATAATCATGAACACTCGTGAAACAGGGTTAATAGCATGGTTTGCCCGAAATCCCGTTGCTGCCAACCTACTAATGATATTTATATTAGTGGGCGGTATTTTAATGGCGATGACCATTCGCAAACAAATGTTCCCACAGTTTGAAAGTAACTGGATAAGCGTACAAGCGGTTTACCCAGGTGCAGCCCCGCAAGAAGTTGAAGAAGGAATAACCATAAAAGTTGAGGAAAACCTCGAAGGTATTGAAGGCATTAAACGCCTAATTACTTACTCTAACCGTGGTTTTTCACAAGCGTGGATTGAAATAGAAGAACAATACAATCCACAAGAAGTACTTGATGAAATTAAAGTACAAGTTGATTCAATAAACACCTTTCCTGCGGGAATGGAGCGCCCTGTTGTTCGCCGCGATAAGTTTGAGCAAGAAGTAATGATACTCGCGCTTTATGGCGACATGAGTAACTACCAGTTAAAAGAGCTTGGCAACGATATTAAAGACGAGTTACAAGCACTGCCTCACGTAAATCTTGTTAATTTTAACGGCGGTTTAGAATACGAAATTGGTATAGAAGTTAGCCCTGATAAACTGCGCGAATATGGCTTAACATTTAGAGATATTGCAGGCGCGGTGCAAAATTTTTCGGCAAATATGTCGGCGGGGCAAATACGATCTGAAAACGGTTATATTTCGATGCGTGTTGAAAAACAAGCCTATCGTGGCTTTGAGTTTGAAAAACTGCCACTTATTACCCTTGCTGATGGCGCACAAATTTATTTAGGCGATGTAGCAACCATTAATGACGGCTTTGAAGAAGGCCTACAATATTCTAAATATAATGGTAAAAATTCACTCTCATTTGAAGTTAACGCATCAAAAGATCAAGACATTACCGATGTAGCAAAAGTACTTAAAAGCTACATGGCAGCTAAAGAGCCGCTTTTACCTGCAGGCGTTAAGCTATCTCCTATTGTTGATTTAACTTACTACCTTGAAGGTCGACTCGATATGATGGTCGATAACATGATTTGGGGTGGCTTGTTAGTAA
Source organism: Pseudoalteromonas sp. Z9A6 (assembly GCF_011378805.1). Classification (NCBI taxonomy): domain Bacteria; kingdom Pseudomonadati; phylum Pseudomonadota; class Gammaproteobacteria; order Alteromonadales; family Pseudoalteromonadaceae; genus Pseudoalteromonas; species Pseudoalteromonas sp. Z9A6. Next base: position 100,063 of record NZ_WTKZ01000004.1, on the reverse strand, counting down.
TGATAGTACTGGCACTATTTTTACCGTTACGCTTGGCATTTTGGGTAATGATGGGCTTACCGGTGTCTTTTCTAGGCGCCTTTTTATTTATGCCTATTGGCTTTTTAGATGTAACAATTAACCTAGCCTCTCTTTTTGCCTTTATACTTGTACTCGGGATTGTTGTTGATGACGCCATAGTTGTGGGCGAGTCAGCCAGTGCCGAAATAGAAAAATACGGTCACACACTTGATAACGTTGTACGCGGTGTAAAACGCGTCGCGATGCCAGCAACCTTTGGTGTATTAACTACCATTGCGGCATTTTTACCGCAAACAATGGCAACCGGCCCTGGCGCTGCTTTTTCTAAAGCAATTGGTGGCGTGATTATTTTATGTTTGATTTTTTCACTCATTGAATCAAAACTTATTTTGCCTGCACATATCGCAGCAATGAACCCACGTAAACCAAACCCTAAAAATCTATTACATCGCTTACGTATGGTGATTGATAGCAGTTTAAAAAGCTTTGTAAATAACTACTACCTTCCTTTTGTTGGCCGCTGTATTCATTATCGCTATACCGTAATTGTTGGCTTTATGTGTTTGCTTATTGTAAGCGCAGGTATGTTTGCAGGTGGTTTAGTTAAGTTTGTACCAAACCCTAAAATACCGCACGACTTTCCACGTATTGATATAGAAATGAACCTTGCCTCATCTGAGCAAGCAACGCTTGAAACCGCACGTAAAATAGAAAGCGTGTTGTTAAAAGTTGATCAGCAACTACAAGAGCAGTACGGTAAACCGATGATCCGCGATTTATCGGTAAGTCTGCGCGGACGAACGCAAGCAAATATTATGGCCATTTTGGTAGAGCCTGATTTACGCCCTATCGATACCTTTGCCCTAAGTGCATTATGGCGTGAGCAAATGCCCGCCCTACCTGGCATTAAAACCATGACCATTCAAGACAGTATAATGAATGGCGGTCGAGATGATGGCGACGTTAGCTTTAAACTTGAAGGTAAAAATGCTGACGAGCTAAAAGAGGTGGCTGGTAAATTAAAAGCCAAATTACAAACAATGGAAGGCGTTGGCGACGTAAACGACTCAATGCAAAGCGCTACCGACGAAGTGCAACTTGATTTAAAACCACTCGCTTACAGCATGGGTTTAACGCTTGCTGATGTAGCATCGCAAGTTAGCTTTAGTTACTACGGCTTAGAAGCGCAGCGAATATTGCGTGAAGGCGAAGAAATTAAAGTTATGATCCGCTACCCAGAAGACGAACGTAACTCAATTAGTGACATAGCAAGTGTGCGTATTATTACGCCTACTGGCGCTGAAGTTCCGCTAAGTGAAGTCGCTGAAGTTAAATTGGTTGACGGTGTAAACCGTATTCGCCGCGAAAACTCTAAACGTACTGTAAACGTATGGGCTGCGGTAAATACCGACCAAGCCGAACCATTTGCAATTGCAGAAGAAATTCGTGATGAATACTTACCAACATTACTTAAAAGCTACCCTGGCGTTACAAGTGATGTAGCTGGGCGCATTCAAGAAGAGATGGACAGCGCTTCAGAGCAGCTTCGTGACTTTGGTATATCAATGATGATTATATTTGCCTTGTTAGCGATTCCGCTTCGTTCTTACTCGCAGCCACTTATTATAATGTCGGTTATTCCGTTTGGTGTAGTTGGCGCGATGTTTGGCCATATGATTTTAGGTATGACTATGAGCAGCTTATCGATGTTTGGCATTATTGCTGTAGCGGGTGTGGTCGTAAATGACTCCCTCGTTATGGTTGATTTTGTAAACAAAGCACGCGCTGAAGGCGTTGCGATTAAGGATGCTGTAATGCAAGCCGGTGCTCGTCGCTTTAGAGCGATATTACTTACCTCAATCACTACCTTTATTGGTGTAATGCCAATTATTTTTGAAACAAGTTTACAAGCTAAAATTGTTATCCCAATGGCTGTATCACTTGCTTTTGGTGTGTTATTTGCCACAGTAATTACACTGATACTTATACCGTGCCAGTATGTTGCACTAGAAGATGCTAAACGATTAGTACGTAAAATGCGTGGCAAGCCACCACTAGTAGATGCCCAACCAGCACCTACTCACAGCTAAATTAAGTAACATCCCAACCAAAAAAGCTCGGCATATTATGCCGAGCTTTTTATTTTTAGCTTAAAAATAATATTCACCTATTTGCTAACAATACTTCTATTACTTATTTTTTAACACGCAGGATAACTTTGGCAACAGTCCTAATAATTGAGAGAAATATTGCTCGTTTTTTATCCCTAATACGTTATGGTATTTAAATAATAAATAGACATAATAAAATTAAGGAACAGCCATGAATACATCTCCCTCTGATCACATTCCTCAAGAAGCCTTTGATTGGTATGACGAATACGCCCACGGTTTAATGGACCGACGTACTTTTATGAAAAAACTCGGTGGCCTTGCTGCTCTTGGCTTTTCGATGGCTGTACTTACATCAGCATTATTACCTAATTACGCATTGGCTGAACAAGTATCGTTTAATGACGATGATATTAAAGCAACGTACGAAGAATTTGATTCGCCAGACGGGCACGGTAAAGGCAAAGGTTACTTAGCAACCCCTAAAAACATAGAAGGTAAGCTTCCAGTTGTACTTGTGGTCCACGAAAACCGTGGATTAAATCCGTACGTAAAAGATGTAGCAAGGCGCTTAGCGAAGGTAGGCTTTATTGCATTTGCACCCGATGCGCTATTTCCACTGGGTGGCTACCCTGGCAATGATGATGAAGGACGCGCTATGCAAAAAACTATGGACAGAGCTAAAATTCAAAACGATTTTGTAGCTGCTGCGCACTTTTTAAAATCGCATGCTAACAGTAGCGGTAAGTTAGGCGCTGTCGGTTTTTGTTTTGGTGGCTACATTGTTAATTACTTAGCGGCAGTAGATAGCAACTTACTCAGTGCCGGCGTACCTTTTTACGGCACTCCTGCCAGTGAAAGTTTACGTAAAAATATTAAAGCGCCGCTAATGATTCAATTAGGCGAACTGGATAAACGTGTAAACGCGTCGTGGCCACAGTACGAACAAGATTTAAAAGCTAATAATGTTGAATACACTATGCATATGTATAAAGGGGCAAATCATGGTTTTCATAACGACTCTACAGGTAGATATGATAAAGACAATGCCGAGCTTGCATGGCAACGTACCGTTGAGTTTTTTAATAAAAAGCTAAGTTAACGAATACGATAAATGCCACCAGCTCTAAGCCAGTGGCATTATTAAGTAGACTAATTAGCTCAGAGCGCTTTTATCAATAATTCCTTTCTTTACCAACTGCTGCAAAATAGCTTGGGATTTTGCTCTGCATGCATCACGTAGTAAACGCACCGCCGGGGTTATTGACTGCCTACTTGGGCAAATAAGCCAAAGTTCACCATTAACATGTTGATAATCTTGCATTACAGTAATCACCCTGCCATTGAGTAAATCATCAGCTATATCAAGGGCTGATTTTACAGCCAAGCCTTTACCCGCAACGCACCAGCGCCTCACTAAATCGCCATCGTTTGAGGCGCGCCTACCGTCCATTTTAACTTTATATTTTGACTCACCATCGGTGAATTCCCACGTATTATTTATAATATCCTGCAACTGATAAAACAAACCTTGATGCGATGCTAAATCATCAGGATGCACGGGAGCCCCATTTCGTAAGAGGTATTCGTCAGTTGCACATAACAAGCGCGGTACGTTACAAATTTTGAAACCATAAACGCTAGCATCATTAGGCGAGCCATAACGAAGCGCTATATCAACTGAGTCACGGTAAAAGTCGATATTACTATCACTTATATGCGTTCTTAAACTTAGCTTTGGATAAGTGTCCATAAGTTCATCAATCCATGGGATCACTAAGTTACGCCCTAAGTCAGATGAAAGGGCAACACGCAATTCGCCTTCTATTTCGTCGTGCTCACCTTTAAGGTTTTGCTTTGCAAGCTCAAGTACTGCCAAAGCCTGCTCACATTGTGGTATGTAGCGCTCCCCAGCAGCCGATAGCCTCAAATGACGTGTTGTACGAACAAACAGTTCACTACCAAGGGCTGACTCAACACGTTTAATAGCAGCGCTTGCTGTGGCTGTACGCATATCTAACTTAGCAGCTGCGAGCGTAATACTTCTAAACTCAGCGACTTTTAAAATAAGTTTTAAATCTTCTATGTTCATGTTATCTATTTATATTTGATAATGATTCAACAATTATGCGGTTTATCTATGTTAAAGCAAGGTCTATTATATATCTATCAGCTCGCCAAAGCATGGCTTGCACCTTATATGTAAACAAACTAGGACATTTATTATGAAAGCCATTGGTTATAAAAATCTCTTCCTATTACTAACCCTGAATCGTTAATTGATGTTGAATTACCACAGCCAGTTGCAACAGGTCGCGATTTACTTATAAAAGTTAAAGCTATTGCAGTTAACCCAGTAGATTACAAAGTGCGTGCATCTATGCCCCCTGCTGAGGGTGAAGTAAAAGTTATTGGTTGGGATGCCGTTGGTGAAGTTGTTGCAATCGGCGATGCTGTAACGGCATTTAAACTCGGTGATGCGGTTTATTACGCTGGTGATATTACTCGCCCAGGTAGTAATGCAGAATTTCAATTAGTGGATGAGCGCATTGTAGGATTTAAACCGCAGAGCTTAAACGATGCTGAAGCTGCTGCATTACCCCTTACCGCAATAACAGCGTACGAATTATTATTTGAGCATTTAAACATTGTAAAACAAGCTGCTGATGCAACAACAAAATCAGACGAAGTTATTTTAGTAACAGGTGCCGCAGGCGGCGTTGGCTCTATTTTTATTCAAATTGCTAAAGCGATTACTGGCGCAACGGTGATTGCCACTGCATCGCGCGAAAGCTCACAAGCATGGGTTAAAAAACTAGGTGCTGATTATGTTGTTGATCATACAAAACCATTACCCGCTCAAATTGACGCATTAAACATTGGCTCGGTAACACATGTAGCAAGCCTGCACAGTACTGATACTTACTTAGAAGCATATACAGACGTACTTGCACCATTTGGTAAAATTGCAATGATTGACGATCCTGAGTCACTCGATGTAAGTAAATTAAAAATGAAGAGTTTATCTCTACATTGGGAATTTATGTTTGCCCGCTCAATGTTTAACGCCAAAGATTTAATTGAGCAAAGTAAGTTATTAAATCATGTTGCCGATTTGATTGACCAAGGCTACATTCAAACAACGATTGGTAAAAATTTAGGCATTATAAATGCGGCTAACCTGCGTATTGCACACGCAGAACTTGAAGAAGGTCGCTCTATTGGCAAAATAGTGTTGGAAGGTTTTTAATTCCATAAATACTAAACACGCGCTGCCTGAATTAATTGAAGGCACCAATGCAACTGGTGTCTTCAGCCAATATTTCGGGGTGGCTATTAGTGTATTTATATTTATTAAAGAAACTATTACCTAATAATATTTGATAATGATTTAACCATATACCTGTTTATCATATTGTAATAACCCACTACTATCCGTACCTAGCTATATTGATAGGCCTTATTTTACGTAGATATCAATTGAATCAAATAAGTAGAGTGATTTAAAAACACGATATTATTTTTGTAATAAATTTTTAAAAGGGTTTGTTTTTACTAAAACTGACTCAACATAGTAAATACTGGTAAAACACCTACTCAATGGAGAAACTAATGACTCACCCTATTATTAATGACTTAGAAAAGCGTTACACAGCAAAACGTTACGATGCAACAAAACGTGTATCTCAAGACGATTTAGCCGTTATTTACGAAGCTATGCGCCTATCTCCATCATCTATTAACTCGCAGCCTTGGAAATTCATCGTAATTGAATCAGATGAGGCTAAAGAGCGTATGCATAGTACATTTGCTAATAAATTTGCGTTTAACCAGCCACATATTAAAACAGCTTCGCATATAATATTGTTCGCTCACAATCCTAAATATACCCGCGATGACTACGAACAAGTTATTGATGCAGATATTAAAAATGGCCGTACTAAAGCAGAAAATCGCGAACAAGCTTTTGGTGCTTATGCGTTTGTTGATATGAATACTGATGAGCAAGGCGTTAATGAAGAGTGGACTAAAGCACAAACTTACATTGCACTGGGTAACACTATGCATGCCGCTGCACGTTTAGGCATTGATTCAACCCCAATGGAAGGCGTAGACGCACAGCTGATTGGCGAAGTCTTTGAAAAAGAACTTGATGGTTACGTATGCGACGTCGCATTAGTACTTGGCTATCATGATAGCGCTGAAGATTATAATGCTAAATTACCTAAATCTCGCTTAGCAAAAGAGCAAGTTATTCAGGTTTTATAAGTAATACGTTATAAACTTAAATGATAACAATATTAAAAAACCACTTATTTAAATAAGTGGTTTTTTTGCTTTAAAGCAGTTTAACTTACTTTGCGCTGTGCAGCCTGAATGTATTGCACTAAATCTTCAATAGAAACCACGGTCATATTATGTTTATTAGCATAATCACTCACCTCAGGTAAGCGCGCCATTGAACCATCAGGATTTGTCAGTTCGCAAATTACGCCAAATGGTTTTAAGCCGGCAAGTTGCATTAAATCAACGGATGCTTCGGTATGACCGCGACGCACTAATACGCCACCCGTTTGTGCCTTTAAACCAAATACATGCCCTGGGCGCGATAAATCACTTGGTTTTGCATTATCCGCTGTCGCTGCTTTTATAGTAGTTACTCTATCAGCAGCAGACACACCTGTTGTTACGCCATGCTTAGCTTCAATAGTGACTGTATAAGCGGTGTTATTTTGACTCGTATTGTTAGCTACCATTTGCGGTAAGTCGAGCTGTTTAATGCGCTCATCCCCCATGCATAAACAAACAATACCGCTGCCTTCGCGGATCATTTCAGCCATTTGAGAAGTCGTTAAGTGCTCAGCTGAAAATACAAAGTCGCCTTCATTTTCACGGTTTTCATCATCAACAACAAGTACGCCTTGCCCTTGCTGTAGTGCAATAATTGCGCTTTGTACGCGGGTATGGCTTTCGCCGAATTGAGTAAGTAGAGACTGAATCATCATTATATTCCAAATAAAAAATAATAGATTCAGGACTGTGAAAGGATCAGTAATTTATCGCCTAAAATTTAAAGCGAACACCACCAAAATAGCTTAGATAAAATAACAAAAAGCACGCAGCAAAATGCAGCGCACACTGTTATACCAATAACATTAAATTAGTAACTAATTATAGCGCTAAGAAAATAGTTCACTTAATGCGATACAACGATCATGTTTTTAACAAAATTGGTTTTAGTATAATAAGCCATATTCTCTTTCATCCGGACTGTAACCGTCGGCTCTGGCATCTCACCAGATCTGCTTGACCTTTACTTAACCTAATTACTGTAAAAATAAGTTAAATAAAGCGCTCGCGGGCTCATTTAAGTTACAAATAACATTAAACATACCGCCGGTGGGGAATTTCACCCCGCCCTGAGAATTTACAGTAAGCGTTAGCACTTACTGCAAGCCTATTATACGCTTGTATTTATTTGTTTTTCAAAACTAAACACAATAAAAACTACGAAAGTTGAATATTTAACGATGCGCACTCCACAATACCTTCGTTTATATCTGCAACCAGCGTACAGGTAGCACCATTGACCAAATTTAAGTTAGGTTGAACGTGCCCTATATCTGCATCAAAAATTACTGGAAATAAACACCCACCTAACGCTACATCTAACGCATGGCGATAGTCAAAGGCATCGTAATGACCTTGAGTTATTTCACTTCGCCCTAAAACCAAGCCATTGATGTCATCAAATATACCGGCTAATTTTAATGACAGTAAAAATCGTGCAACGGTTGTGGGTGTAAGCTCTGAGTTTTCGAGGTATAAAATAAGCCCTTCGGTCGCACTGTCCTTTTTAAACTCATGCAGCGCTAAAAATGGCGAGTCGAGCAATAAACCTACGGTATCTAAACACCCACCAAATAAGCGACCAGACATCTCTATAGTACGTTTATCTGTGTAGTTTAAACATTGCCAGTTTGTGGGCTCACTCGGGCTGAGTAGTTCGTTCGGGTTTTGCGCGTAATTAGGCTTATTTTTTTGATATAAAGAAGAAGGTCCTTGCTCAAATTTGCTACCGGCTTCGTAGGTCAGAGTTTCAAATATTTGTAGGCTATACGGATTTTTTTCATCAGGGTGTAACTGCATAAGATTGGCGCTGTGAAGGGTTGCCCATTGGCACTTAGCAGTGAGTGCACATGCAATAGTACTCACATCAGAAAAACCAACTAACCACTTAGGCTTTACTTCTTTAATGGCGTTAAAATCAAGTAGTGGTAGTATTTCCATTGCCAGCTCACCACCCATTGGCGGCATAATCGCATCTATTTCATCATCTAATAAAAAACCCATTAGCTGCTTAGCATGCGCTTTAGCATTAAGCTGTTCACGTGGCTTGTTTTGACGTAAAAACTCGCCTTCAACAACATCATACCCTCGTTGTTTTAGTCCATTTATAACAATATCTAATCGTCCGTGATACTTTTCTTTTAGCCCAGATGAAAGCGAGCAAATAGCAATTTTAGAACCTACTTTTAAAGGCGCTGGGTAAAGTATATTAGCCATTGAGTGTTCCTTTTTAATAATACCAACCTGCATAAATCTTTGATCAATTTAACGAATTAAATTGCACTATAACGTCGTTAAAAGTTTTTTATTTAGAACAACTAGATATAAAAACTTTTGCCTAGTTCTAGCGTAATTTTCTTAACGTTAAATAGACCCCATATATAAGCAGATTGGTATAAAGTGATTATGTACCTATATCATCATGCTTACTCTTTATACAATATGAACGCTCTTATTAGTATAGTGATTTATTTAAGGCATAAAAAAACCGATGTAAATACATCGGTTTTTATTTAAAACGTTAAAGTGAGTTATGCGTTAAAGATACTCAACTTCAATGATTTCGTACTCAACGATACCTTTTGGCGTTTGAATAGACACTGCGTCGTCCATTTGTTTACCAATTAAGCCACGTGCAATCGGTGAATTAACAGAAATTAAGTTGTTTTTAATATCTGCTTCATCATCGCCTACGATACGGTATTTTACTTCTGCATCAGTATCTACATTTACTATAGTTACTGTTGTGCCAAAAATAACTTTGCCCGTATTTGGCATTTTAGTTACATCGATAATTTGAACATTTGAAAGCTTTGCTTCAATTTCTTGAATACGACCTTCACAAAAACCCTGTTGCTCACGCGCAGCGTGGTACTCAGCGTTTTCTTTTAAGTCACCATGTTCACGTGCAACCGCAATATCACTTACGATTTTAGGACGGGTAACTGTTTTTAATTCGTTAAGCTCTTTGCGCAGTAAATCTGCGCCACGAACTGTCATCGGAATTGATTGCATACTTTTCTCACTTAACACCAAGGCCCTAGTTGGCCTTGGCACATTTCCTTAGTTCAATCGCAGGTGTAGCTCTTGAACTGACGTTACTTTACTACGGTCATCTGCTTTGTTAGCAGTACAGTTAGCAAAAGCTGCGTTCAAGGTTGTCGTATAGTTGGTTTTATTTTGCAATGCACCACGACGTAACACCTTCGAATCTTCGATCGCTTGGCGACCTTCGGTGGTATTAACGATATAGCTGTACTCTTTATTCTTGATATAATCAAGAATATGCGGGCGGCCTTCATATACTTTGTTTACACGTCGTACTTCAATGCCAGCTTCTTCAAGAGCTTGTGCCGTGCCACCCGTTGCGTCAAGTTCAAAACCTAAGTCGGTCATAATCTTGGCTAATTCAACAATGCGTGGCTTATCGCTATTACGAACAGATAATAACGCGCGACCACCGCGTGGTAAAGTGTTGCTTGCACCTAATTGTGCTTTTGCGAATGCTTCGGCGAAAGTATCACCAACACCCATCACTTCACCCGTTGAGCGCATCTCAGGGCCACGAATTGGATCCACACCCTGAAACTTAGCAAATGGTAAAACAACTTCTTTAACGCTGTAATAAGGAGGGAGCACTTCTTTAGTAATACCTTGGCTTGCCAAAGACTGACCCGCCATACAACGAGCCGCCACTTTTGCAAGCGCTACACCGGTTGCTTTTGATACAAACGGTACAGTACGTGCTGCACGCGGGTTAACCTCAATTAAGTACACTTTGCCATCTTTTACAGCAAACTGTGTATTCATTAAGCCAACAACACCAAGCTCAAGCGCCATATCGGTTACTTGCTTGCGCATTACATCTTGCACTTCTTGCGATAAAGAATGTGCTGGTAATGAACATGCTGAGTCACCAGAGTGAACACCGGCTTGCTCAATGTGCTCCATGATACCGCCAATAATTACTTGTTCGCCGTCGCAAATCGCGTCAACGTCAACTTCAATTGCGTTATCTAAGAAACGGTCCAGTAATACAGGTGCTTCGTTTGATGCAGATACAGCTTCGGTCATGTAGCGACGCAAATCGTCTTCATCGTATACAATTTCCATTGCACGACCACCTAGTACATACGACGGACGTACAACGAGTGGAAAACCAATTTCAACTGATTTAAGTAGTGCTTCTTCAGTTGAAGTTACTGTTGCATTTTCTGGCTGAAGTAAGTTCAAACGCTCAACAAGTTGTTGGAAACGTTCGCGATCTTCTGCACGGTCAATCGCATCAGGTGAGGTACCTATTACTGGCACGCCATTGGCTTCAAGCTCACGCGCTAATTTAAGTGGTGTTTGACCACCGTACTGCACGATAACGCCTTTTGGCTTTTCAACACGTACGATTTCAAGTACGTCTTCAAGTGTAATTGGCTCAAAGTATAGTCTATCAGATGTATCGTAATCGGTAGAAACCGTTTCAGGGTTACAGTTAACCATAATGGTTTCATAGCCGTCTTCGCGAAGCGCAAGCGAGGCATGTACACAGCAGTAATCAAATTCAATACCTTGGCCGATACGGTTAGGACCGCCACCAATAACCATGATTTTGTCTTTATCTGTTGGGTTTGCTTCACACTCTTCATCGTAAGATGAGTACATGTAAGCTGTGTCTGAGCTAAATTCTGCGGCGCACGTATCAACACGCTTGTATACTGGCACGATGTTTAATAGGTGACGTTTTTTACGAATTTCAGCTTCAGATACACCAGCAATTTCAGCTATACGTGGATCTGCGAAACCTTTGCGTTTGAGTTTACGTAGGAAGTCGGCATTTAAACCAGCCATACCTACTTCACCAATTTTTGCTTCGTCTTTTAAAATATCTTCTATTTGTACTAAGAACCAGCGATTAACTTTAGTCAGCTCATAAACATCATCAACGCTCATACCATGGCGCATTGCATCGGCAATGTACCAGATACGCTCAGCACCTGGCTCGCGTAATTCGCGGATGATTTTTTCTTTCGCTTTAGGGTCATCAAGTGCAACTATTGGGTTAAAACCTGTTGCGCCCACTTCAAGACCACGTAATGCTTTGTGTAATGATTCTTGTTGGTTACGACCAATCGCCATTACTTCGCCAACCGATTTCATTTGCGTAGTTAAGCGGTCGTTAGCACCGGCAAATTTTTCAAAGTTAAAGCGAGGAATTTTTGTTACAACGTAATCGATTGAAGGCTCAAAAGACGCTGGAGTTTTACCGCCAGTAATATCGTTTTGAAGCTCGTCAAGCGTGTAACCTACTGCTAGCTTTGCAGCAATTTTAGCAATTGGGAAACCCGTTGCTTTTGATGCAAGTGCAGATGAACGTGATACGCGTGGGTTCATCTCAATGATAACCATACGGCCATCTTCAGGATTAATACCAAACTGCACGTTAGAACCGCCAGTTTCTACACCAATTTCACGTAATACCGCCATAGAGGCGTTACGCATAATTTGGTATTCTTTGTCGGTTAGCGTTTGCGCTGGTGCAACGGTGATTGAATCGCCAGTGTGAACACCCATAGGGTCAAAGTTTTCAATGGTACAAACAATAATACAGTTATCGTTTTTATCACGTACAACTTCTGTTTCGTACTCTTTCCAACCAATCAGTGATTCATCAATCAATAATTCGTTTGTTGGCGATAAGTCTAAACCGCGCTCACAAATTTCTTCAAACTCTTCCATGTTGTAAGCAACACCGCCACCGGTGCCACCCATGGTGAAAGAAGGACGAATGATACATGGTAAGCCAATTCGGCTCATTGTATCTTTAGCTTCTTCCATTGAGTGAGCAATTTCAGCACGAGGACATTCAAGGCCAATGTTTTTCATTGCTACGTCAAAGCGTTCACGGTTTTCTGCTTTGTCGATTGCATCCGCCGTTGCGCCAATTAGCTCAACGCCGTGCTTAGCCAATACACCGTGCTTGTCTAAATCAAGTGCACAGTTTAATGCTGTTTGACCACCCATTGTAGGCAGTACTGCATCTGGCTTTTCTTTTTCAATAATTTTTTCTACCACTTCCCAGTGAATTGGTTCGATGTAGGTAGCATCGGCCATTTCAGGATCGGTCATGATAGTTGCAGGGTTTGAGTTAACTAATATAACTCTATAGCCTTCTTCTCTAAGTGCTTTACACGCTTGAGCACCAGAGTAGTCAAACTCACAAGCTTGACCAATTACAATTGGGCCTGCGCCTAAGATAAGAATGCTTTTTATGTCGGTACGTTTTGGCATTATTACTCCAGTTAAATTAGTGTTTACGCGCTTGCATCAAATCGATGAAGTGGTCAAATAATGGTGCTGCATCGTGTGGACCTGGACTTGCTTCAGGGTGACCCTGGAAGCTAAACGCAGGCTTATCAGTACGATGAATACCTTGAAGCGTTCCATCAAATAACGATTTATGCGTGGCACGAAGCGTACTTGGTAGGCTTGATTCTTGAGCTGCAAAACCATGGTTTTGAGCTGTGATCATAACTACATTACGGTCTAGGTCTTTAACTGGGTGGTTACCACCGTGGTGACCAAATTTCATTTTTTCTGTTTTAGCACCTGAGGCAAGAGCTAATAACTGATGACCTAAACAGATACCAAAAATAGGTGTGTCGGTTTCTAAAAAGGCTTGAATGGCTTCAATAGCGTAAGTACATGGCTCAGGATCACCAGGGCCATTAGATAGGAAGATACCATCAGGGTTTAAAGCAAGTACGTCAGCGGCAGAAGTTTGCGCTGGTACTACTGTAAGTTTACAACCACGGTCTACAAGCATACGTAAAATATTACGTTTTACACCGAAGTCGTAGGCAACAACATGAAACTTTTCATCAGCAGCGTCAAGGGTTTTAAATCCTTCACCTAATGTCCAGCTTGATTCGCGCCACTCAAAATTTTCCTTGGTTGAGACAACTTTTGCTAAATCCATACCTTTTAAGCCTGGGAAGGCTTGCGCGGCTTGTAACGCTTTATTTTCGTCTAGCTCGTCACCGGCAACAATACACCCGTTTTGTGCGCCTTTATCACGCAAAATTCGAGTTAGCTTTCTGGTGTCGATGTCCGCAATACCTAAAATATTACGTTCTTTTAAGTAATCATCTAACGATTGCTCGTTACGAAAGTTACTTGCTAGCAGTGGCAAATCACGGATCACTAGGCCTTTAGCCCAAATTTGATTCGCTTCTTCGTCTTCGCTGTTGGTACCCGTATTACCGATATGTGGGTACGTCAAAGTTACGATTTGTTCCGCGTATGATGGATCAGTCAAAATTTCTTGATAACCAGTCATAGACGTATTGAATACCACTTCACCGACTGACATGCCGTCAGTGCCGATTGCAGTACCGCGAAACACTGTGCCGTCTTCTAGGACTAACAGAGCGGATTTAGTCAAGTTAAACCTCCTAACAGTAAAAAACGGGAGTAAGCAATTGCTTAACACCCCGCCAATACCCAGAGGGATCGTCAAAACCAGATTTTTGTGAGCTTAAATTGTTTTACGCAGTCTTAAATGATGCAGATGTAAAGCATTCAACCTTCAATCATTTTTCTTGCCTAAAACTATTTTCATTCCCACTGAAACCCTGGATTTACTAGCCACTTGGGTATAATTGGAAACACGCATTTAGTAATTTTTGGCAAATTGGCTGCATATTACATGAAGTTGCTATTTAGGTCTAACATTATTTGGTTAATTGTTACAAATAAGTCACTGTAGGTAAAATTAGACCCAAACAGTTAAAATAGTAACTAAACTACTTAAGATCTAGCACATCTTGCATATCATAAAGTCCAGCAGGTTTGTTTTTCAACCAGCTTGCAGCCCTTATAGCACCTAGAGCGAACGTCATTCTCGAACTTGCTTTATGTGTTAATTCAAGCCTTTCGCCCATTGTAGCGAAGTATGCGGTATGTTCACCTACTATATCGCCCCCTCTTAGGACAGAATAACCAATCTCATTTTGAGATTTCGCTGTTTCTACTTGGCTTCGGTCATATACCGCAACCTCGTCGTGATCCCAGCCTTTCGCTTGCGCGATTGACTCACCTATTGCCAGTGCAGTACCCGATGGTGCATCTATTTTATGACGGTGATGCGCTTCAAATATTTCGATATCTAAATCGTCACCAAACTTAGTCGCTGCAGTTTGCACAAGGTTAAGTAATACATTGACACCTACGCTGTAATTTCGCGCAAATACAATAGGGATATGTTTAGCGGCATCGTGTAATAGCGCCATATCATCATTTGTTAAACCTGTTGTGCCAATCACCATAGGAATTTTTTGTGCAACAGCTGTTTTTAAATGGTTTTTCATACCCGCTGGCAGCGTAAAGTCGATTAAAACATCTACATTATCTATTGTACTTTCGTCGCTAAAGCTAACACTGTTATCGGCTGCGCTATTTACTTGATTTACATTAATGCCTAATAGCGATGAACCACTACGAACATATGCGCCTGTAAGTTGTGTTTGCTCTTTAATTGTCACGGCTTCTAATAGGGCTAAGCCCATTCTGCCGTTAGCACCAAAAACACCTATTCGATTTGTAGTCATGGTTTTTACCTAATTTAATTTGAATCCGTTTATTAGCCATATATCCGGGCATTACAAAATACGCAGGTGGGTATTTTTATGCAGTTGGATAAATATTAATCGCTGAAAATCGCGTTGCTATATAGATATTATCTAAAAGTCATGCAATAGTCAGGTGACCTTTTAATTTAATAATAATAACAATACCAGTTTACTTTAGCCATCTATACATTTAAACTTCTATTTCGCGTCGATTTGGTCTTTGGCTTGCGGACGCTGCGGCTAACAACTTTTTAAAATAAAAAGTTGCACTGCTAAATTCAGCTAAAAGAGGAGTTTTGGCTGTGATAAATTTTACTGGTTATGAGGATTATGATGCAGCCATCATTTAATAAAAACAAAGCAATACTTTCTTTACTTCCCCTACTTACCTTTGTAGCGATATTTTTAGGCTCAGGTTTGTATTTGCAATCGCAAGGGGTTGATTATGCTTTTTACCAACTACCTGCACCTGTTGCTATATTGCCCGCTATTATGCTTGCGTTTATTTTAAATAAAGGCACGGTAAACCAATGTGTAGAGACCTTTATTAAAGGTGCCGGACACAACAATATTATTACCATGTGTTTAATCTACTTACTTGCAGGTGCTTTTTCGGCTGTGGCAAGTGCAACCGGTGGTGTAGATGCTGTAGTAAATGCAGGCTTATCGCTTATTCCACCTTCGTTATTGCTCCCTGGTTTGTTTTTAATTGCGGCCGTTGTTTCTACTGCAATGGGAACGTCAATGGGAACAATTGGCGCCATTGGCCCTATCGCTTATGCGGTATCAATTAAAACGGGTATAGATCCAGCATTAATGGCCGGTACGATTGTATCTGGCGCTATGTTTGGCGATAACTTATCTATTATTTCAGACACCACTATTGCAGCTACGCGCACGCAAGGTTGTGAAATGAAAGACAAGTTTAAAGAAAATCTTAAAATTGCAGTCCCTGCAGCCATTCTAACAATCGCCCTGTTGTTTTATTTAACACCTGCTGCACAAGTAGTTGAAACTAAAGACTATGACATTTGGTTAGTACTTCCTTATGCCTTTATTTTAGTGTTAGCAGTTGCTGGCTTGAACGTATTTGTAGTGTTGTTTAGCGGTATTATTTTTGCCGCATTAATGGGCTTTACAGGAAGTTACGAAGGCGCAAGCTTTGTAAAAAACATTTACAAAGGCTTTACTGATATGCAGGAAATATTTTTACTTTCTATGTTTATTGGTGGCTTATCTGAATTTATTCGTATCAACGGTGGTCTTGATTACATTGCTCAAAAAATTCAAGCAATTACTAAAATCATTGCAAAATGGCACCGTAAAGTGGCAGATCAATTAGGTATCGCTGCGTTAGTTTTAACAAGTAATGTATGTATTGCTAATAATACAGTGTCTATTATTGTGGCCGGTCCTATTGCTAAAAAGCTAGCAGATGACGGTGAAATAAGCGGTAAACGCTCTGCCAGTTTACTTGATATATTTGCCTGTGTTACACAGGGTTCATTGCCATACGGTGCCCAAGCATTGTTATTAGGTGCTACGTTTAAAATTAGCCCGTGGGAAGTATCTACCTCGTCATACTACTGTTTTATTTTAGCATTTACAGCCATTGCAGTTATTTGCTTACGCCGTAATAAAGCATAATTTAAACACCGATACTATGTTGCAGCTTAATAAGTAAGCTGCAACATATGTTAAAATAATACTCTACATATCAATCACTTTTGCTATAATGCGCGCCTTCGCGTGTCACTAAAATTATAGTTAAATACAGATATGAAATTTAAAAAATTACTTCCTCTCGTTACTTTTACATCAATTGCTTTATCGTCTTCTGCTTTTGCGGCTAATTGGAGCAGCACAGCACTACATATTAATAATGGCAACCAAAAAAACCCATTCACTGAGCAAGAGTCAAACACCACTGTTTACTCGGTTCAACATGCATCGGGTTACGATTACGGCGATAACTTCTTTTTTATCGATTACAGTAAAGACGATACCGATGATGGTTACCAAGATGCTGATTTTTATGGTGAGTGGTATTCAACGGTAAGCTTATCGGCCATTAGCGGCGAAAAAATTGGCGCAGGCGCATTATTAGATGTGGGCCTTACCGGTGGTATTAACGTTGCTGGCGACGCTAAAGTAATGAAATACTTGCCTGGTGTTAAATTAAGCTGGGATGTACCTGGGTTTAACTTTTTTCAAACGCTATTCACAGCTTACATTGACGATAGTGAAGGTGTAGCAAAAGGCGGGGCTCCTATTGAAACAAATAGCTGGATGCTTGATGTTGCCTTTGAATACCCTTTCACTATTGGCTCACAAAAATTTAGCTTTAAAGGCCACGCTGAATACATTGCAGAACGTGAAGATGAATTTGGTAACGATGTAGAGGCGTGGATACTCGCACAGCCTATTTTAATATGGGATATGGGCCACGCTCTTCAAATGAAAGAAAACACACTACTGTTGGGTATGGAATTACAATACTGGCACAATAAACTAGGTACTGAAGTCACTGAGTCAGTGCCACAAATCCATATTGAGTGGACGTTTTAAGCTTTAACGATACTCGTTTTACCCTACATTAATAAGCGAAGCTCTCTTTTAGCTTCGCTTTTTTCATCTCCAAATTAAACAACGTTGAGCATGACAAAGCCTCAATTGAATAGTACTTAATGTTTGGTTACTATAATGAATTATTCTGAGTTTTATATATTAGAGCTCATATTATTTGTCCTTAATTGGAGCAACCAAATGTCGTCGATTAAAGTTATTTGCTTTTCTACTTTATTGTTATTAACAAACAATGCATTAGCGAGCACAACGCAAGATACCTCTTCACTTTCTTATGATGCGCTTTTAAGCAGTTACCAGTACGACTTTAAAGTAAATTACTTTAACATTGAGTCACAAAAACAGTCTCTTAAAATGGCCTATATTTACTTAAAGCCTACCAAATCCGACATGCCTACAGTGACGCTTATGCACGGCAAAAATTTTAATGCAGATTACTGGACTACCACTGCGCAATACCTGCAATCTTTAGGCTACGGCGTATTAATTCCTGATCAAATTGGTTTTGGAAAATCATCTAAACCAACTAATTACCAGTATTCATTTGCGGCTCTTGCTCATCATACTCATGCGTTAATGGACTCACTTAATATAAAAGAGTCAATTGTATTAGGGCACTCTATAGGTGGGATGCTAGCGAGTCGTTTTGCATTAATGTACCCAAACACAACAAGTAAATTAATTTTACTTAACCCTATTGGGCTTGAAAACTACCTGCAGTATGTTGATTACAAAGATACAAATTTTTTCTATAAAAACGAATTTTCAAAAACGCCAGAAGGCGTAAGAAAATACCAACAAAAAAATTACTACGATGGTAAGTGGAATGCCACATATTCAGCCTTAACCGACTTTATAACAGGGCAAATACAAGGCCCGGATAAAGAACAAATGGCATGGGTAAATGCAAAAACATACGATATGATTTTCACTCAACCTGTAATAACCGAATTTAAAGATTTAACTGTACCGGTTAAATTAATTATTGGTACACGCGATAGAACCGGCCCTGGCCGTAACTGGAAAAAAGACGGTGTTGATTACGAGCTTGGTCGATATGATAAATTAGGCAAACACGCTGCAACACTTATCCCTGACGCACAATTATTTGAACTGGATAATTTAGGGCACCTGCCGCACATTGAAGATTTCGAACGCTTTAAAAATGTATTTAAACAAGCACTTGCTGCTGAATAACCACGCTTAAAAACTAAAATAAAACCCCTGTAGGTAAAATACTTACAGGGGTTTTATTTTAATTACGCATTAATACTAAACGTACACTACTTCAAATAGTAAAGCGCTTAGCTACAGTGTGCATTGTGGGTTTTTACCCTGTGCTTTAGCAGTGCCTTGCTCGCTAAGTGCTTTACTCATTTGCGCTTGTAAATTTTTAATACGGTTACTTGGCGCTGGGTGAGTAGATAAAAACTCAGGGGTTGTACCGCTGCCCGCTGCACTCATATTTTCCCAAAGTGTAACCGACTCTTGTGGATTAAAACCCGCCTGTGCCATTAAATCCAGACCTATAGTATCGGCTTCTGATTCGTGAGAGCGGCTAAATGGTAAAACAACTCCATATTGTGCGCCCAAACCTAAGCCTTGCATAATTTCGTTACGGTATTGAATATTACCCATTTCAAGTGCCGCGCTGCCCAGCTGCATACCGGTATCTAAAATAGAGCTTTGTGAAACACGCTCATTAGAATGCTCAGCTATTACGTGCCCTACTTCGTGACCTAGTACTGTTGCTAGTTGGTCTTGATTGGTGGCTATTTTTAATAAGCCCGTATGAACCCCAATGTAACCCCCAGGTAGTGCAAAAGCGTTAGCAGATTCATCTTCAAATACCACTACTTCCCAATTTTGCGACGCGTATTCTTTTGGTAATACAGCGACTACTTTTTCAGCAATGCAATTTACATATGCATTTGTTTTTGGATCTTTATTAATTGGTTGGCTTTTTTTCATATCTGCAAAGCTAGCTGTGCCCATTTCACTCATTTGTTGATCTGAGTAAAGCGCTATTTGAGTACGTCCTGTTGGTGACGTTTTACAACCGGCTAAAACGGCTGTCGCTAATACTGCAAGTACTAGTTTTTTCATGATAATTCTCTTAAGTAATGAATTTTTTATTGCTTGTAGAATAGCAAACACAGTACCAATTTAAAATATTTGCTTTATGTACCGTTATATTAAAAAAAAACAATATGACGATAAACTTAGCGGGCAAACTAAGTTTATTCAAATACAATGCCCTGTTACACTATAACCATTGTTTTTAGTGATTGTTGAGTTTACACATGGACGCCTCAGCCTCGTCTTTTAATACCCGTATTTTATTGCCTTTATTGGCCAGTATAGTGGCGATTACGCCATTGGCGATAGATATGTACTTACCTGCCATGCTGGTAATTGCAAACGATTTACACACTAATATGCCCAATGTACAAATATCGTTGAGTATTTACTTAGCAGGCTATTCATTAGGGATGCTATTTTTTGGCCCCATTGCCGATCAAATTGGCCGCCGTAAGCTTGCACGTATCGGCTTAACCTTATTTGGTGCAAGCTCACTTGCACTGGCATTTACCACCGAAGTCCATGCTTTTTGGACTCTTAGAGCAGTGCAAGCATTTACGGGAGCGGCAGCAACGGTAGTAGTACCGGGTATTATTCGCCATATTTATCAGCAAAATACAGCTAAAGGAATGTCATATGTATCGATGATTATGATGGTAGCACCGTTAGTTGCCCCCTCTGTTGGTTCGTTTATTTTAGGATTTTCTGTTTGGTCAACCATATTTTTGGTGCTTGCTGGATATAGCTTTTTAATATTGGCGTTAGTGCAAGTGTATCTAATTGATATTCCTATTCACAAAAATGAAAAAAAGGGTCTCGCTCTATTTTTTGATAGCTATAAAACAGTACTCAGTAATAAAGATGCACGTGCCGACATACTCAGTTCTATGTTTGTATCGTTTGGATTTTTTTGCTTTTTGACCTCAGTACCATTTATTTATTTAGATTTATATGAAGTGTCAGAACAGTTATTTGGTGTGTTATTTGCCTTTAACGTAATGGCGCTGATGTTTGGTAACTTTTTAAATACGCGAATTGTACCAAGGCTGGGCTCTCGAAAAATGCTCTATATTGGGCTTACATTTGGATTTGTATCGGGGCTGGCTTTGCTAACATTTAGCTTATTACACTTATCACTTTATTATATTGTGGCTGCTATTGCGCCATTAATGATGAGCTTAGGCGTCACTGCAAGTAATGCTGACTCGCTAATATTAATGAAGTTTGAAAAAAACACAGGCACGGCAACGGCCGTAATTGGCACACTTCGTTTTGGCAGTGGCGCGTTAGTTGGCCCACTACTCGCTATTATGCATGCAAAAAGCGCAGTGCCATTTTCAAGTCTAATGTTTAGCGCTGTGTTGCTTACTATGCTCGTACAGTTAATTCACTATAAAAAAGACAAAAAAAATGCCTCAATATGAGGCATTTTTAAAACTAATAATTCAATTAAGCATCAGCAGCTTTAGAAACCATAACCATTGCAGGGCGTAATAAACGACCATTTAATGTATAACCTTTTTGCATAACAGCAAGTACTGTATTAGGTGTTACATCGTTACTTGGTTGAATTGACATTGCTTGATGAAAATCTGGATTAAACTGCTCACCTTGTGGGTTTACAATTTCAACACCAAACTTTGCAACAGCATCGTTAAAGCTTTTAACTGTCATATCGATACCTTCAAGCAACGGCTTTAAAGTCTCATTTTCTTTATCAGAAAACTCAATAGCACGCTCAAGATTATCAATTACAGGTAGTAATTCGTTAGCAAATTTTTCTAGTGCAAACTTATGCGCTTTTTCTACATCTTGTGCTGCACGACGACGAATGTTGTCTACGTCTGCTGCAGCACGAACAACACCATCTTTTTGATCAGCAATAGTTTGTTTAGCAGCTTCAAGCTCTGCATATAGCATAGCTATTTCTGCTTCAGGGCTTTGCTCTTCTTCTGCATGTTGATCAGCGGCTTCTACTGCTGCTTCTACATCAGCCTGCATTTTAGAAATTTCTTCGTTTAATTCTACTTCTTGCTCAGGGTTTTGTGTCTGCTCAGACATAAAATACGTGCTCCAATTCTTTACAACTGCGGTAATTATGGGGATTGAATAAAAAGATTCAAGAGTTAGATGCCTCAATTAATTTAAATTCTCGAATTATTTCTTCGATTTGCGCTGATTTAGGGCAAATTATACAAAAGCGGCTTTGGTATTCTTGATTTTGAAAGTACGGCACGCTTATTACGATCAATTCATCACACTCAGTAAAAGGCAATTTTTCGCTATTAAGTACCGATACACCGTTTTTAAAAGCGAGTTTATCTTCTACATAATTTAAAAACGAAACACCAATATTTAAACTTTGCTCACAATCGATTTGTTTATAGAGGTAATTTTCGCCAACTACAATACTATTATCTGAGCCTAATTTTTGACTTAGTTGTCGCGTCCATTGATTAAGCGAATCATGACAATTTCGAGGCGCTGTATTTGCCATCGCCTGCATACGATACAAACCCTCCATAAGAGTTTGTTGGCTAAATACGGTATTCAACCATGTTGCAAACTGATAACGAACAGAGTCTGACGAATCATGAGGTTTATCAATACAAATGTTGTGGCTCTGCCCAGCCCTGTCTATTAATAGAATAAGCCAGTCAGTAGAATCAAAATCAAGCACTTCTACTCTAAACACTTGCTGCGAGCTGACTTGTGGTAAACCAACACAACAACATATTTGGTATTTTTGGCTCAAACCATGTGCTAGTTCAACGAGTTGTGATTGCTCTGGTTGCCAATAATTAGCAATGTCAGCGAGTGGAAAAAACTCGTCAAACCAATAATCAAACCCTTCATTTGTGGGCACTCGTCCTGCAGATGTATGAGGTGAATACAATAGCCCCACTTTTTCTAAGCGAGCCATAGCATTACGAACCGTAGCCGAGCATACTGCCATGCCTTTGAGCTTGGCAATTTTTGTTGATGGAACAGGCAAGCCTTCACCATTACAGTACATGTTCATAACAGCTGAAAAAATTTGCTGATCTCGTGAGTTTAGTTTCATGGTATCTACATCTTGTTGCATGAAAGAGATATCGGGGCGTCTAGTTGTTTTTCAAGTCGTGCAGTTAACTGACTGCGAATAAAATTGAAGGTTTATAATATTGCTATAATCTGTATTTTCAAACACTTCTGTTTTGAGTTACTCTACAATTATTAAATCTTTTTGTGCGTACATTATGGACTCTCCTTTTAATACCATTGGCCTAATTGGCAAACCTAATCACCCGGGAGCCGCTGCTACCCTTCAGCGCTTACATACATTTTTACTTGCGCTTGGTTTTGAGGTAATAGTAGAAAAACGCACAGGGAGTCAATTAGACGATATCCCGCATGACAAACTTGTTAAGTTAGTCGACTTAGGAGAACAAGCCGATTTAGCTATTGTTGTAGGCGGTGACGGTAACATGCTTGGTGCTGCACGCGTGCTTGCGCGCTTTAACATTGCTGTAATTGGAGTAAATAGAGGTAACCTTGGCTTTTTAACTGATTTAAACCCTGAAGGGTTTGAAGCGAGCTTAGAGCAAGTCCTCAGTGGTGAGTACCTTGAAGAAAAACGCTTTTTATTAGAAGTAGAAGTATATCGCCACAACGAATTAAAGAGTGCAAATTCTGCCGTTAACGAAGCGGTACTTCATGCCGATAAAGTAGCGCATATGATTGAGTTTGAAGCTTTTATAAATAATGACTTTGTGTTTTCTCAGCGCTCTGACGGTTTAATAGTATCAACCCCTACTGGCTCTACGGCATATTCACTTTCAGGTGGCGGGCCAATTTTAACGCCAGAGCTAAATGCAATATCGTTAGTGCCTATGTTTCCTCATACCTTATCTAGCAGACCTTTAGTGGTCGATGCCGATAACGAAGTACGCTTAAAGCTAAGCCTAGAAAATACAGATAGCTTGCAAGTAAGTTGCGACAGCCATGTTGTGCTTGCCGTATTACCCGGCGATGAGGTAGTAATTAAAAAAGCGGATAAACAATTGCGCTTAATTCATCCAAAAAATTACTCGTACTACAACGTTTTACGTACAAAACTAAATTGGGGTAGTCGTTTGTACTAATTTTATTGCCAAAAGTTAAACGATAGAGCAAAATATTAGTAACAACTAAAAATTAAACATTTCAGGAACAAACGGCAATGACTTATGTAGTATTCTTTGCTTTACTGCTATTAATTACACTTTTATACAGTTACCTCAAAATTGAGAGTAATCGCAAAAAAGCAATCGAAGCTAGAAAAAAGCTATTTAATGAACGTGTTTCGCATGTAAATTCACGCCTTAGAGTAAAACTTAATGATCTTCTTGATGCTAAAATAATTCGCCCAAAATACGTTCCTCGTATTCAAGCTATTGTAAATAATTTTTTTGTTGTTCAATCGCATACAGAAGAGAATTTACAGCAACTTGAAGATACCGCTGACCTACTAATTAATACGTTGTCCAACGAGTTAATTAAAACTAATCAAACGAATATAATCCAACCATTGATTGATAATATACAGTACTTTGTATCTGAGTTACCTCAGCAAGGAATTTTATACAATAAGAGTTTTTACCTAAATACTTTACCTCCACTTATCGGGCTACTTAAAACCGAAGACGCTATACAAGCTACTGATATTGTTGATGATAAAATTGATACCTCCCCAAAAACTTCTGATACACAATTTACTCAAGATGTAAGCGTTGCATAAATAATAAAAAATTAATTTGCAAAAAACCAAAACACTGTATAAATTAACAGTTAATTGACTGGATGGATAAACAGTATGTTAATTGGTTTAGAAGTTAAAAATTTTGCAATTGTTAGTAATTTAAGCACAGAATGGCGCAGCGGTATGACCGCGATCACAGGCGAGACAGGTGCTGGTAAATCTATTGCTATTGATGCGCTATCATTATGTTTAGGTGAACGAGCTGAAGCATCAGCAGTGCGCCCAAGCTCTGATAAAGCAGAAGTATGCGCTCAATTTGACCTAACAGATTTACCGCTAGCTCAATCGTTTTTAGAGCAACATATGCTAAACAATGACGATAATGAATGTTTATTGCGTCGTGTTGTTTGCAAAAATGGACGCAGTAAAAGCTATATTAATGGCAGTGCCGTTACCGCATCACAATTAAAAGAACTTGGTCAATATTTAATATCTATTCATGGACAACATGCCCACCAACACTTATTAAAAGCTGAGCATCAGTTACAGCTTTTAGATGCCTATGCAGGGCATCACCACTTAGTAAATGATGTAAATAACAACTATAAACAGTTTGCTAACTTACAAAAAGAATTTAAACATTTAGAGCAACAACAGCAGCAACAAGCAGCGCAAAAACAATTGTTAGAATACCAAGTTGCAGAGCTCGATGAGTTTGCCTTACAAGAAAGTGAGTTTGATTTAATTGAGGCCGAGCATTACAAACTTAGTAATAGCCAAACAATATTAGAATCGTGCCAACGTGAATTACAATATTTATATGAAAGTGATGAACAAAATGCTTGTTCAATGCTGCAGCACAGTGCCCAACAATTCGCTGAGCTGGCTCAATACGACGAAAGCTTAGCGGGCGTAGCAGCGCTCCTTAGTGAAGCCGCAGTACAAGTTGAAGAAGCAAGCCGTGAAGTTCGAAATTATACTGAGCAAGCAGATTTAGACCCTGCTCGTTTAGGTGAAGTAGAAAATAGACTAAGCGGTGCGATGGATTTAGCGCGTAAGCATCACATAAAACCACAGCAGCTAGTTGAGTTTCATCAATCGATTGCTCAAGAGCTTGAGTCAATAAGTAATAATAGTAATCGTCTAGAGCAACTAGAGTCAGAAATAGAAAGCGCGTTACTTAGTTATAAGCAAGCTGCCGATGAACTAAGTAAAAGTCGCTATGAGTATGCTAATACACTTAACACACTAATAAGTGAAAGCATGGCTAATTTATCGATGGAAAACGGTGTATTTGAAATAGCTTTAACTCAAGAGAGTAGCCGCGCACCAAATAGCTTAGGGTACGATAATGTGTCGTTTTTAGTATCAACTAATCCTGGGCAGCCACTTCAGCCGTTAGCTAAAGTAGCCTCAGGTGGTGAGCTTTCGCGAATTAGCCTTGCTATACAGGTAATTATTGCCCAAAAAGTAACAACCCCAACGCTTATTTTTGATGAAGTTGATGTAGGTATTTCTGGCCCTACGGCATCAGCCGTAGGCAAACTATTGCGCCAGTTAGGTAAGTCTACTCAAGTGATTTGTGTTACCCATTTACCGCAAGTTGCTAGTAGCGCACACCAACAATTTTTTGTAGCTAAAGAAATAGCACAAGGCGAAACGTTCACTCATATGCTGCCTTTGAATAAAGATGGTCGTATTAATGAAATAGCTCGCTTACTTGGTGGTGATAATATCAGTAAAACAGCTAAAGCGAATGCTAAAGAACTAATAATGGCCCATGCCTAATATTGGTTAATAGAGCTTTGAAGGATTAAATAATGCACAGTACTTTAGTTAATTTTTGTATCATTTTAAGTTGGTTTTTATTAGCGCTAAGCAGCTGTTTAATAATTTTTAGTAAATATAAGCATACTTACTTTAAACAGCGTTTACTGAGGTTTTTAAATAGCTTTTTAGTTCTTCAGATAATCGCCGTAGCCTATTACTTTACTAGCGAAAAAATAAATAACCTAAGTGACTTAGGCATCAGTTATTGGGTATTAATTACAATGCAGATTGCCTGTAATGCAATGTGTTACATGAGCGTAAAGCGCAGAAAGGCTAAAATAAAGCCATCACTTGATTCGTTTTCAATGGATTAAAGTAGATAAACTTTTAAGAAGAACACGTTCTGTTTTTACCTTGCGCTTTTGCTTTATAAAGTAGTTCATCAGCACGCTTGATATCAAGATCAATTGAGCGTTCGGCACTTGCAGACATAACACCAATACTTAGCGTAATATTGGTACTATCTGAAAATAAGCTCACAGCTGAAGCTTTAAGGGTGTTGTGGATTTTTTCTGCAACTTGCTCCCCCTGCTCAACTGTTGCATCTGGAATAACAATTAAAAACTCCTCTCCGCCCCAACGTGATGCAATCGCATTTTTTGGAATACTTTTATCAAAGGTTTTAGCTAACTGAATAAGTGCTTCATCGCCAAAATCATGGCCGAATTGATCATTAATTTTTTTAAAATTATCTACATCAGCTAATAAAATTACAAAGGGGGTATTATTATCTTTCAGCTCACTTTTGAAAGCCACAAGCTTATTCATGGTATAGCGACGGTTTGGCAGGTTGGTGAGTGGATCTATAGTTGCTAAAAATTCATTCTTTTGACTCAAAGCAATTATTTTACTGCTGTATTTTTCTCTTGAAAACTCGTAGTAGCCACTCAGCGACGCGACAATTATAAAAGCGAGTATGATTCTGATAGGAAACTGTTCCGGACTATAGTCATATATATTGAATGTATCAGCGCAGTAAAAGCCTAAAACAATCGCTAATAAAAACAAAATTATATCAAATGTACCTCGCTTAAGTCCGCGTATTGAATAAGTAACAGGAGACACTATGAATATCCATATAGGCCCTGTTCCTTGTGCTCCACCAGTGAGGACTAGGTAAAACATTAGTGCATAAAGGTTGTATAAAATTATAGTGCCTGACTTCTCTACTCCCCTACTTATGCTAAATGCCAATAAATAAACAAACGAAGAAACCACCAAGGTACACGCTAATAAATAACTGCTATTAATAAATGCTAAGCTAGCCATAGAAAACGTTGCTATAAACCCTATTGAAGAGAAGAATCGAACAATGAGTTTCCTTTCCGACTTGTTTGAATATTCGTACATAATTTCTATTTATTTTATTAATATATAAAAGCTTACTTGTACACAGAAAGTAAGCAAACCGTAAACAGCGTGCGATAATGGACCAACTTTATATTTAAATCAACTCTTAAGATTAGTTATTTCGGGTTGATAAAAGCGAATACTTTAACCATTACTTACCTTTGTTAGGGATAATGCAATAATATTAAGGGTTAAAAAATAAATAAGTTTACTTTTTTATTCCCACACTACCCGCACTAATAGTACTAGTAATAGTTAAAGTAGTGATATAACACACGTAGTTAAAGATGGTGTTAACGGTACTGTATATATGTATTGAGCCAAGCAACCAATCAATTAACTCTTCAAATCAAAGTATTTATACAACGATGCAAACAAGAGTTATAGCATATTAAGCAACAAAAGAAGCTACAGATTATGGCCAAATAACGTTAGCTAGTACTACTGAAAATCCAAAAAAATCGAGTTGCTATAAGGATATGCCTGTACCCTTGTGTTGGTTAAGTAAAGCGTAAAGTTTGATGTATGAATTAACCCTCAAGGCTGCTTAATAGATGCCCTAAGCATCCGTATTTAGCTCGAAACAAGCTCACCCACACTAAAGCATAATAATCCCTCTTGGTAGTACTCTAAAGGTAAAAACTCAAGGTTTCGCTAAAGAAAGCTATGCTACAGGTGATATTAATATAATACCGTTTGTGGCTAACTACGTTGACATTACATTCGAATAAAACAATAAAAAAAGCAAGCCAGTTGGCTTGCTTCTTATTTATTTTATTAATACGAACAACTAAACTTTTAAG
Organism: Pseudoalteromonas sp. Z9A6; assembly: GCF_011378805.1. Lineage (NCBI taxonomy): Bacteria > Pseudomonadati > Pseudomonadota > Gammaproteobacteria > Alteromonadales > Pseudoalteromonadaceae > Pseudoalteromonas > Pseudoalteromonas sp. Z9A6. Next base: position 71,589 of record NZ_WTKZ01000004.1, on the reverse strand, counting down.
TAATCCATAATACCTTCTGCAGCATTACGTCCTTCAAAAATAGCGGTTACCACTAAATCTGAACCACGCACAATATCGCCACCAGCAAATATTTTAGGGTTCGTTGTTTGATGTGTAAATTCACCCTGTTCTGGTGCATTAATGCCGCCCCAGTGGTTTATTTCTACATCGTATTTTTCTAACCAATCCATTTTGTGAGGCTGGAAACCAAATGCCATAATAACTTGGTCAGCTTCTATCACATGCTCTGAACCAGGTACTTCTTCAGCACGACTTCTGCCATTTGCGTCAGGTTCGCCTAATTTAGTTTTAACCATTCTAACGCCAGTTACTTTACCTTTATCGTTCAATACAATGCCTTTAGGCTGAACGTTATAGGTAAATATAACGCCTTCTTCTTTGGCGTTTTTAACTTCACGTTTAGAACCAGGCATATTTTCTTTATCACGACGATAAGCACACGTTACTTTTGCAGCATTTTGACGAATAGACGTACGCACACAGTCCATCGCTGTATCACCACCACCAAGTACAACGACTTTTTGGTTAGCCATATCAATACACGGCTGCTTAGTCTCGTCATAGCCCATTACACGGTTAGTGTTACCAATCAAAAACGGGAGTGCATCGTGAACACCTGGTGCATCTTCATTTTCAAGACCTGCACGCATACTTTGATACGTACCAACTCCTAAAAATACGGCGTCGTAATCAGCTAAAATTTGATCAAGCGTAATATCAACACCTACTTCAACATTTAACTTAAACTCCACGCCCATTTCAATGAAAATTTCACGGCGCTTTTGCATCACTTCTTTTTCAAGTTTAAAAGAAGGAATACCAAACGTGAGTAGTCCGCCAATTTCTGGGTGACGATCAAACACTACTGGTTTTACGCCGTTACGAACTAAAATATCAGCACACCCTAAACCAGCTGGGCCTGCACCAATAATAGCTACTTTTTTGTCGGTCCAAGTTACATAAGACATATCAGGCTTCCAGCCCATTTTAAATGCCTCATCGGTAATGTATTTTTCAATATTACCAATTGTAACCGCACCAAACTCTTCATCTAATGTACACGAACCTTCACACAAACGGTCTTGTGGGCAAACACGCCCACAAACCTCTGGTAAGCTATTTGTACGATGAGAAAGCTCTGCTGCCTCTATAATACGACCTGTGCGTATTAACTTTAACCATTGTGGAATGTAGTTATGTACTGGGCACTTCCACTCACAATACGGGTTACCACAATCTAAACAACGATCAGCTTGTGAGTTAACCTGATTCTCTGAAAAGGGTTCGTAAATTTCTACGAAAGATTTTTTACGTGACGAGATTGGTTTTTTGCGTGGGTCTACACGCTGCACGTCTATAAATTGATATACATTTTCGCTCATACTGCCCCCTTATTGCGCCTGAACACGTAGTTCGGCACTACTGCGAGCGCGATGCCCGAGTAAACTTTTTACGTCGCTTGATTTTGGTTTTACTAATTTGAACATCGGTAAGTACAGTTCAAAGTTAGCTAAAATGCTTTCTGCTCTGCACGAACCCGTAAGCTCTAAATGCTCAGCAATTAAGCCGCGTAAATGTTCTTGATGCGACGTTAATTCGTCTAGTGTTACTATTTCTACAAGCTCTGGATTAATGCGTTTTTCAAAATCATTTCGCTCATCTAAAATATAAGCAAAACCACCAGTCATACCCGCGCCAAAGTTAACACCTACATTACCAAGTACACACACAACGCCACCGGTCATGTATTCACAACCGTTGTCACCTACACCTTCAACAACCGCTTGCACACCTGAGTTACGAACTGCAAAGCGCTCACCGGCACAACCCGCTGCAAACAGTTTTCCGCCTGTAGCGCCGTACAAGCATGTGTTTCCGGCAATGGTTGCTTTATGGCTTTCAAAAGATGAGCCAAGTGGTGGACGAATCACTAACTTACCACCAGCCATGCCTTTACCTACGTAATCGTTAGCATCGCCAACCAATGTCATTTCAAGACCACCGGCATTCCAAACACCAAACGATTGACCCGCCGTACCGTGTAATTCAATTGCTACGGGGTCTGCCGCCATACCTTGATTACCGTGTTTATCAGCAATATAACCCGAAAGCATTGCACCTACAGAGCGGTCAGTATTACAAATACGACTCACAAGCGAGATACCGCTTGACGTATCAATTGCCTCTTGCGCTTTAGCTAATAAACTTTCGTTTAACTTACCTAGGTAATGCGAACTGTTAGGCGCACTACAATACAGCGTTTCGCCAGTTGGGTTGTTCGGCTGAGCAATAACAGACGATAAATCAATTTTCTTCTGCTTTGCAGTTTTGCCTTCAATTTCTTCTAATAAATCTAAACGGCCAATTAAGTCAGTTAAATTTGCAACGCCTAGGCTAGCCATAATTTCACGCGCTTCTTGCGCTATAAACTTAAAGTAGTTCATCGCCATTTCTGGTAAGCCGTGATAATGCTTTTGACGAAGTGTTTCGTCTTGTGTTGCAACACCGGTCGCACAGTTATTTAAGTGACAAATACGTAAATATTTACACCCAAGGGCAACCATTGGACCAGTACCAAAGCCAAAGCTTTCAGCACCTAAAATTGCCGCTTTAATAATATCTAAACCTGTTTTTAAGCCACCATCTGTTTGCAGGCGAATGCGATGACGAAGGCCATTTTCAACTAGTGCTTGCTGTGTTTCAGCAAGTCCAAGCTCCCATGGGCTACCCGCATATTTAACAGAAGTAAGTGGGCTTGCGCCTGTACCGCCGTCGTAGCCAGAAATAGTAATTAAATCGGCATATGCTTTAGCAACACCTGTTGCAATGGTTCCCACACCTGGCTCTGAAACAAGTTTTACAGAAATAAGTGCTTTAGGGTTTACTTGTTTTAAATCGAAAATTAGCTGTGCTAAATCTTCAATTGAGTAAATATCGTGATGCGGTGGTGGCGAAATTAACGTAACACCTGGTACCGAATAACGAAGCTTAGCAATATACGGCGTTACTTTTTCACCTGGTAATTGTCCACCTTCGCCTGGTTTTGCACCTTGCGCTACTTTAATTTGAATAACGTCAGCACTGCGTAAGTAATGAGGCGTTACACCAAATCGACCTGAAGCGACTTGTTTAATACGCGAGTTTTTCTCTGTACCATAACGCAGTTTATCTTCACCGCCTTCACCCGAGTTTGAACAACCACCTAAGCGGTTCATTGCAATTGCTAGCGCTTCATGCGCTTCTGGTGATAACGCACCAATACTCATTGCTGCTGAGTCAAAACGCTTGTATAGGTTTTCTGCAGACTCTACTTCATCGATGCTTATACCTTGCTCAGGTAATTTAAGCGCTAACATATCGCGCAAAGTCGCAATTGGACGATTATTAACTAAATCAGCGTACGCACTGTAGTCTTTATAATCACCTGATCGAACCGCTTTTTGCAGAGTTTGAATAACATCTGGATTATAAGCATGATACTCACCACCGTGAACGTACTTAAATAAACCACCGTGGCTTAATAATTTACGCTTACTTAAAGCAAGTTTGTGCAAACTTTGCTGATCGTCATCAAAGTCGGTAAAGCATGCACCTTGTATACGACTTGCAACGCCTTTAAAGCACATTTCAATAATCGCATCAGATAATCCCACCGCTTCAAACAACATTGAACAACGATAAGACGCAACCGTACTTATGCCCATTTTAGACATAATTTTGTATAAGCCTTTATTAATGGCTTTACGATAAGCAAGGGTCACTTCGCAATACGACTTATCAATAATTTTGCTGTCGCTCATCGCAACTAACGATTCATACGCAAGGTATGGATAAATTGCCGTAGCACCAAAACCTAATAGCACAGCAAATTGGTGCGCATCTCGCACGCTGCCAGTTTCAATGATAATATTTGATTCACAGCGCAAGTTGTTATCAACTAAGCGTTTTTGTACCGCACCTACAGCCATAGCTGCTGGAATTGGTAAATTTATTTCATCAAAGTTACGGTCAGTTAAAATAAGCATGATACAGCCCGCAGCTGCTTTTTCTTGTGCTTGGTCACAAATACGCGTAACCGCGTTTTCTAAACCCTCTTCAACTGTGTAGGTAATATCAATTTTACAGTAGCTGTAGTGCGCTTCATCAGCATTTAATAGCTGCTGCATGTCTGCGTACATTAAAATTGGTGTATCAAACTGTAGGCGCTTAGCGTGGCCTGTTGTTTCGTTAAATACGTTTTGCTCACTACCAATACAGGTTGCAAGCGACATTACATGGTTTTCACGTAGTGGATCGATAGGTGGATTTGTTACTTGCGCAAATTTTTGGCGGAAGTAATCATAAAGTGAACGATGCCCTTCACTAAGCACAGCAAATGGCGTGTCATCACCCATTGAGCCTGTCGCTTCTTGGCCGTTTTCACCCATTACACGAATAACGCTATCAAGCTCTTCGTTGGTATAACCAAACATTTTTTGATATTTAGCTAGCGTTTCGTCATCAAATGAGCGATTACCAGCGTCTTGCTCAGTAAGTTCTTCAAATGGAACTAAACGTTTAACGTTTTCTTCAAGCCATGACTTGTAAGGATGGCGAGATTTTAAATCCTGATCGATTTCATCCGAGTGCCAGATTTTGCCAAGTTTAGTATCAATAACTAATAATTCACCTGGACCAACACGGCCTTTTTCAACCACTTCATCGGCAGTGTAATCCCAAATACCCACTTCTGATGCAAGCGTAATAAAACCATCTTGTGTAATTACATAACGTGCTGGGCGAAGTCCATTACGGTCAAGGTTACACGCCGCAAAACGACCATCCGACATAACAATACCTGCCGGGCCATCCCATGGTTCCATATGCATAGAGTTAAAATCGTAAAATGCACGTAAATCGTCGTCCATTGCACGGTTTTTCTGCCATGCAGGCGGCACGAGCATACGCATAGCGCGGAATAAATCCATGCCGCCAGCTAAAAATAGCTCAAGCATATTATCTAGGCTTGATGAATCAGAACCGGTTTCGTTTACAAACGGCGCTGCGCTTTGTAAATCAGGAATAAGCGGTGACGCAAATTTATAAGAACGTGCGCGTGCCCACTGGCGGTTACCTTCAATAGTATTAATTTCACCATTGTGTGCTAAATAGCGGAAAGGTTGAGCTAAAGGCCAACGCGGCTGAGTATTAGTAGAAAAGCGCTGATGGAAAACACAAATCGCACTCGTCATACGAATATCAGCTAAATCTAGGTAAAAATTAGGTAAATCCGCAGGCATCATTAAGCCTTTATAGATAGTTACCAAACCAGATAGACTTGCGATATAGAAAGCTTCATCATCAACAATGCGCTTTTCAGCGCGGCGGCGTGCTACATATAAGCGACGCTCTAAGTCTTTAGAACGCCAACCTTCTGGCGCGCTAACAAAAATTTGTTCAAAACCTGGTAATTGCTGTACAGCAATAGGACCCAACATAGATGGGTCGGTTGGTACAACACGCCAACCTAAAATATTTAGCGTTTCTTTTTCTAATTCTTCGCTAAGTATTTGTTTTGCAGCTTGTGCTAAAACAGGGTCTGAATTTAAAAATATCATACCCACTGCGTAGTTTTTGCCTAAGTGCCAATTATGTTCACTGGCAATTGCACGGAAAAAGCTATCTGGTTTTTGTAATAATAAACCACAGCCATCACCTGTTTTACCATCGGCAGATATACCGCCACGGTGCTGCATGCGATCAAGCCCCGTAATAGCAGTACGAATAAGCCTATGACTAGCTTGACCATTAACTTGGGCTATTAAGCCAAAGCCACAATTTTCTTTTTCTAACTTTGAGTCGTATAACATAGACCCCTCCCCTTGCTGCACTGTTAGCGTGGATGAACTGCTCGACGATTTGCTAACAGACGGACAAAACTAGCCTCTATCTTAAATAGAGTCAATAGCACTTTGAATACATATTCACATTCTTGAATATTTCTCACTTCATAGCAAGATTTCTTTTTATCATTATTTTTAACATTTAGCGTTATTTTAACCACTATTTTTTCATGACACTGGTGTCAAGTTTAACATATTGTAAAAAACACAAGCGCCCAAAGCCGCAGCTTACGTAAACGTAAAGGCAAGCAAAAGTGAATAAGTATTCAACATATGAAGGGCTATTCAGTTAACATTTAGATAGTTTTATGCTATTTCATTACTTTAATGGCTTAACACTCCCGATTATTGCTGCTCATTAGTATAGTTATGAAAGTTCATGTCCTTTTTTGTACATTAATAGTGAATTTTTATTTAAAGCGGTGTCCGATGCGGACATCATTTTCAAGAAAAAAATAAAAAGCACTTTAATATCAATGCGATAATAGTTGGCATATTAATCGTATAGCTTTACATATAATCGCTAATTGGAATTACCATGTTTACTCTAAGCTTATTTTTACTCTCTCCTATTGCCGCCATTTGCACCGCAGCTTTATTACTGCTGTGCGAAAAATACATAAAAGCAATGTAGGGGGAATTAAATGATTAAAGATACCAGCGCACAAGACGTACAAGTAAAGGCACCTATAAGCTATAAAAAATACGCGATAATCACTGCGATTGTTTTCATTGTGGTCTCTACAGTTGCTTATATTTTTTTAACGAGTCATAGCGCTAAAAGCTCTATTAGCCGCTCAAAAGTACAGATTGCAAAAGTACATGTTAAAGCGCTCATTCGAGACATTGCCGCCAGTGGTAAAATTGTTGCTGCGTTACTGGCCTATAGCCATAATGATGAATTAGGTCATTTGTGCCAGCTTTATAACCAAACTGCAAAGCAATTAAGACAAGAAAAACAATGGGTTTACCAACGAGAGTTGATGCTTGATAAGGTATTACAAAATTCCCCTCAAGCTGTATTATTGGTGAATGATAATGATTTTATTGTTTATAGTAATCATAGTGCGAGGGATTTTTTTAATGCAAGTACAGCCCTTGAAGGCGAAAAAATCTCATTATTATTATCTAAAGCTCCACAGCAAATAATTAATGCCGTTAATAAAGGCGTAGATGGTTTATTTATTCTCGATAAAGCAGAACAAGAACCGCAAACATGGCATCTTTCAATGGGTCGCTTATTGCTTAACAACCAGCACCACAGGTTGTTTGTATTTAAACAATTGAGCCGCCAAGAAGTTGAAGTTTGGAAAAAGGTTATTCGGATCATTAGCCATGAACTCAATAACTCACTAGGTCCTATGTCATCCATGTTACATAGTGCACAGCTGTTAACGCAGAAAGTGGATGAACCTCGTTTACAACGCGTTTTCACTACCATTGAAGAGCGGATAAAGCATTTAAACGAGTTCGTTCAAGGCTATGGTAAGTTTGCTAAACTACCACCACCTAAAATAACAACGGTTGATTGGCATTCATTACTCGATCAATTACAAAGCCAATGGCAATTTAATTGCGACCTTCAAAAAGAAATCACCACACGAGCCGATCAAACCCAAATAGAGCAATTACTCATTAATCTGTTGAAAAACGCACATGAATCAGAGTCGCTAGCAGAGCATATTAGTTTAAAAATAACACAAGATAGCCTCGGCACTCATATTAATGTGAGCGATCAAGGAAAAGGTATGAGTGAAACGGTTATGGCCAGTGCGCTTATCCCTTTTTATTCTACCAAGGTGGCAGGAAGTGGATTAGGGTTGGCACTGTGTCGAGAAATTGTTGAAGCTCATCATGGGCAAATTAGTCTACACAATCGGGACGTCGGCGGGATCAGTGTTTTTGTAAGTTTACCTTGAGAGTTGTTTAACTTTAAGGCTGAAAGCCTATCCAATTTAGGGGCGATTCAATCGCGCTCTGAAGTTTGTGGCCTTGAAAGCTAAGTAAAAGCCTAATAAAGCTGCCTTATCACTCCTTACTTTTAGCGTATAAGCAACAACCGTAAATTATTTATAGACATAAAAAAAGCTGCAAATTGCAGCTTTTTTTAGCCTAAACACTTATTCAGCGTCTGCAGGTTTATGCTTTGCAGCTGTTTCTGCAATCAGTGGTTGTAATTCACCGCGTTGAAACATTTCGATAATAATGTCACAACCACCAACTAATTCGCCATCTACCCAAAGTTGTGGGAATGTTGGCCAATTTGCGTATGCTGGAAGCTCAGCACGAATGTCTGGATTAAGTAAAATATCAACGTATGCAAATGGTTCACCACATGACATTAACGCTTGCGATGCTTGTGAAGAAAAACCACAATTTGGTAATTTTGGTGACCCTTTCATGAAAAGGATTATTGGATTTTCTGAAATTTGCTGTTTAATTTTATCAATGGTTTCCATCTACAACCTCAAAGTAACGATAGCTAAATATATTTAGGTCTTGAAAATAACTCATCGTGACCACAAATATATAACTTAAAATGGGCAAATAAAGCCGCAATTGAAATAGTCTTTCGCAATAGCATTGCTGTTTGCTTAAACTTGAGTAAAATACTCAACAATTATAGTAACACTATATTACCGCTTGGTATAGGTAACTGCTCTGTTTCAACAGGCATTACGTATTACCAAATGGACTATCAACCAAAGAAGATGGAGATAAAAAAATGGCATTTGAACTACCGTCACTACCATATGCAATCGACGCACTTGAGCCACATATTTCAAAAGAAACGCTAGAGTTTCACCATGGCAAACACCACAACACATACGTGGTTAAGCTTAATGGTTTAATCCCTGGTACTGAGTTTGAAAACAAATCTCTAGAAGAGATCGTATGTTCATCAGAAGGCGGCGTATTTAACAACGCAGCACAAATCTGGAACCATACTTTTTACTGGAACAGCTTATCTCCAAACGGCGGCGGCGAGCCTACTGGCGCAGTTGCTGATGCAATCAACGCTAAATGGGGTTCTTTTGATGCGTTTAAAGATGCATTAAATGACAAAGCAGTAAATAACTTTGGTTCAAGCTGGACGTGGTTAGTTAAGCTTGCTGATGGTTCACTAGACATCGTTAATACATCTAACGCTGCTACACCATTAACTGATGATGGCGTTACTCCAATCCTTACAGTGGATTTATGGGAACACGCTTACTACATCGATTACCGTAACGTTCGTCCAGATTACCTTAAAGGTTTTTGGTCGCTTGTTAACTGGGAATTCGCGAACGCTAACTTCGCTTAATTAGCCTTTAAACGCTAATGTAAAAAAGACGCTTAGGCGTCTTTTTTTGTTTCTTGTTTATCACACCTAAGCGTCTCATCATTTAATAAAACGCTTTTAGTAACATGATCTTTTTTCACTTAAATTTTTAATTTTATTGCACAAAAATACACATTCGTGACTAGACTTTAAAAGGTAAGCACCTTTTTACAGCGGGTTTCGGAGGTTATTATGACGATTTTTGAGCATTACCAAGCACGATACGAAGCGGCACAGGAAGAAGAATACAGTATCGCTGAATTTCTTGAGATTTGTAAAACCGATAAGTCTGCCTACGCCAGCGCACCAGAACGCCTACTCATGGCAATTGGCGAACCACACATGGTAGATACCGCAACGGATGCACGACTAAGTCGATTATTTTCAAATAGAGTAGTTGCGCGCTACCCTGCCTTTGCTGATTTTTATGGTATGGAAGACGCCATTGAGCAAATAGTCTCTTATTTAAAACATGCGGCTCAGGGGCTAGAAGAATGCAAACAAGTGCTTTATTTACTTGGACCTGTTGGTGGGGGTAAATCATCCATTGCTGAAAAACTAAAGTATTTAATGCAACAAGTGCCTATTTATTCAATTAAAGGGTCTCCTGTAAACGACCACCCCCTCTCTTTGTTTGATCCTATCGAAGATGCAGACGTACTCAGCAAAGAATGCGGTATTAAACCGCGCTACTTAAAAACCATTATGTCGCCTTGGGCTGGCAAACGCTTAAAAGAGTTCAATGGTGATATAAGCCAGTTTAGAGTGGTTAAACGCTACCCTTCTATTTTAAACCAAATAGGCATTGCCAAAACCGAACCAGGAGATGAAAACAACCAAGATATTTCAGCACTGGTTGGTAAGGTCGATATTCGCCAGCTTGAGCACTTTGCCCAAAACGATCCTGATGCATACGCCTACTCTGGCTCTTTATGTTTAGCTAACCAAGGGCTGATGGAATTTGTAGAAATGTTTAAAGCGCCTATTAAAGTGCTGCATCCTTTACTTACCGCCACCCAAGAAGGTAACTATAACGGCACAGAAGGCATTAGTGCCCTGCCCTTTAATGGCATGATCCTCGCTCACTCTAATGAGTCTGAGTGGCAAACCTTTAAAAACAATAAAAACAACGAAGCATTTTTAGACCGTGTTTATATTGTAAAAGTCCCTTATTGCTTACGTGTAACTGAAGAAATTAAAATTTACGACAAATTACTTGAGCACAGCGAGCTATACAACGCGCCATGTGCACCGGGTACACTTAAAACATTGGCGCAATTTACGACGCTATCACGTTTAAAAGAGCCAGAAAATTCAAGTATCTATTCTAAAATGCGGGTATACGATGGCGAGACCCTAAAAGATACCGACCCTAAAGCAAAATCGTATCAAGAGTATCGTGATTACGCAGGGGTTGATGAAGGTATGACGGGGCTCTCTACGCGCTTTGCGTTTAAAATTTTGTCCCGAGTGTTTAACTTTGATACCACTGAGGTTGCTGCAAATCCGGTGCATTTGTTCTATGTGCTTGAGCAACAGATAGAGCGCGAGCAATTTTCAAGTGAAATAGAAGAGCGTTATTTAAGCTTTTTAAAAGGCTATTTAATTCCACAATATGTCGAGTTTATAGGTAAAGAACTGCAAACCGCTTATTTAGAATCGTATTCGGAATATGGACAAAATATTTTTGACCGTTATGTTATTTATGCAGATTTTTGGATACAAGACCAAGAATATAGAGACCCCGATACAGGACAACTATTTGACCGCGCAGCGCTAAACGCTGAACTTGAAAAAATAGAAAAGCCAGCGGGTATTTCTAATCCTAAAGATTTTCGTAATGAAATAGTGAACTTTGTACTGCGTGCCCGCGCACACAACAACGGTAAAAACCCACTATGGACAAGCTACGAAAAACTACGCACGGTGATTGAGAAAAAAATGTTCTCTAATACCGAAGATTTACTCCCTGTTATTTCGTTTAATACTAAAACGTCTGCAGAGGATCAGCAAAAGCACGAAGACTTTGTGAACCGTATGGTCGAAAAAGGCTATACACAAAAACAAGTTCGCTTGCTTTCTGAGTGGTATTTACGGGTTAGAAAATCGCAATAACCTTCATAGTCGTAGTATATAGGAGGTCAATATGGCGCATTTTATAGATAGGCGTTTAAACGGAAAAAATAAAAGTACGCTTAATCGCCAGCGCTTTATTAGGCGCTATAAAAAACAAATTAAAGAAGCGGTTTCAGATGCGATTAACAAACGCAGCGTTACCGATTCAAGCTCTGGTGAGAGTATTTCTATTCCACAACGCGATATCAGCGAACCTACATTTCATCAAGGGCAAGGCGGGAATAGAGAACAAATTCACCCTGGTAACGATCAGTTTTCTACAGGTGATAAAATTGAGCGCCCTAAAGGCGGACAAGGCGGTGGTGCCGGTGAAGGTGACGCCAGCGATTCGGGCGAGGGACAAGATGAGTTTGTATTTTCAATATCAAAAGATGAATACCTTGATTTACTGTTTGAAGATCTAGAACTTCCTAACTTACAAGAGAACCAGCTTGATAAGTTAGTGCAAATGAAAACCCATCGCGCAGGTTTTTGTAGCGACGGCATGCCAAGTAATATTGACATTGTCCGCTCTCTTCAAGGCTCGCTTGCACGCCGTGTGGCAATGAGTGCAGGTAAAAAACGTCGTTTAAAAGAGCTCGAAGAACAACTTGCTCTGCTGCTTGCTGGTCCACATAACGATAAAGCGGCAATTGCTTTATTACAAAAAGAAATTGCAGCATTAAAAGTGCAAATTAAGTCGGTTCCGTTTATTGATAACTACGATTTACGTTTTCGTAATTACGAAAAGCGCCCTCACCCCACCAGCAAAGCGGTGATGTTTTGTATTATGGATGTGTCAGGCTCAATGGATCAGCCAACAAAAGACATGGCAAAGCGTTTTTATATTTTGCTCTATCAATTTTTAACACGCAGCTATAAAGACATAGAAGTTGTTTATATTCGCCACCACACACAAGCAAAAGAAGTAGACGAGCAAGAGTTTTTTTATTCTCAAGAAACTGGCGGCACTATTGTTTCAAGCGCTCTTAAATTAATGAACGAAATAATAAAAGAGCGTTATCACGCAAATGAGTGGAATGTATACGCCGCACAAGCCTCTGATGGCGATAACTGGGCGGACGACACCCCGCAGTGTGGTGAAATTTTACGTAATAAGCTCTTAAGCGCAGTACGTTATTTTGCTTATATTGAAATAACCACTCGTGCTCATCAAAGCCTATGGCGCGAATATGAATCTATAACACACAGCCATAATAATTTCGCCATACAGCATATTCAAAGCGTTGAAGATATCTACCCAATTTTCAGGGAGCTATTTAAAAAAGGTCGTCAACAGCAAAACTCTGCATAGCCTAAAGCGAGGTAGCATTATGAATGATAAACGATTGAGTGATGGCCCAGATTGGACCTTTAATTTATTAGATGAGTACCAAGGTGAAATTGCTCGTGTTGCAGCTCACTATAGGTTAGACACCTACCCTAATCAAATTGAAGTGATAACCGCAGAGCAAATGATGGATGCTTACTCAAGTGTTGGTATGCCTATTGGCTACAGTCATTGGTCGTACGGTAAAAAGTTCATTCAAACAGAGCAAAATTATAAGCGCGGACAAATGGGTCTCGCGTACGAAATAGTGATAAATTCAGACCCTTGTATTGCGTACTTAATGGAAGAAAACACCCTACCTATGCAAGCGCTTGTAATGGCACATGCGTGTTACGGACATAACTCATTTTTTAAAGGTAATTACTTATTTAAAACCTGGACCGATGCAGGTTCAATTATTGATTACTTGGTATTTGCTAAAAACTACATAAGCCGCTGTGAAGAAAAGCATGGTATTACACAAGTAGAAGCCCTTCTCGACTCATGTCATGCATTAATGAATTACGGGGTCGATCGCTACAAACGTCCACAACAAATATCGCTATTTGAAGAGCAAAAACGCCAACAAGAGCGCGAAGACTACCTTCAATCGCAAGTAAACGAATTATGGCGAACTATTCCTGAGCAACAGCAAGAAACCAAAAAGAAAGTCCGCCATTTCCCTTCTGAACCTCAAGAAAATATTTTGTATTTTATTGAAAAAAATGCCCCATTACTGGACTCTTGGCAACGTGAAGTGATACGTATTGTTCGTAAAATTTCGCAATACTTTTACCCACAAAAACAAACTCAAGTAATGAACGAAGGCTGGGCAACTTTTTGGCATTACACCATCCTTAATCACTTATATGATGAGGGAAAGCTCACCGACTCTTTCATGTTAGAGTTTCTACAAAGCCACACCAACGTAGTTTGTCAGCCACCTTATAACAGTAAATATTATTCAGGCATTAACCCATATGCTTTAGGCTTTAATATGATGGTTGATATTCGCAGAATATGTGAACACCCAACTGAAGAAGATAAACGCTGGTTTCCTGAATATGCAGGTAGTAACTGGCTATATACACTGCATTTTGCAATGGAAAACTTTAAAGATGAGAGTTTTATTAGCCAGTTTTTATCGCCTAAGTTAATTCGTGATTTTAAATTATTTACTATTATTGACCATACTAATAATCCCCATTTAGAGATTGGCGCAATACATAACGACAACGGCTATAAGGCAGTGAGAGAAGCACTCTCAGCGCAGTACAATTTAAGTAATCATGAGCCTAACATTCAAGTGTATGATGTTGATATTAGAGGTGACCGTTCATTAACCCTACGCTATGTACCTCATAACAATATTCCTTTAGCAAACTCGCACGAGGAAGTGCTTAAGCATCTTTACAGATTATGGGGCTTTAAAGTAAAACTAGAGCAAGAGTCAAATTCTGGTGAGGTTTCAATGATTGGTCAATGCCCAATAGATGACTCTCGACACACAACACAATAATAAAGGGCAATACAATTTTCATACTGATTGGGTTTGCTCAGCAAATTGTAAAAACACGGTATTATTTAACCCTAAATTCTGGATATAAAAAATGACGCTTAAGTGTCATTTTTTATATCTGTATAGGCTGTCACCTTGTTTCGGCCTGTATTTTTTGAGTGATATAACGCTTTATCGGCAGCTTCTATCCAACGCTCATGATTTTTAAAATCATTACTATTGCCAGCAAAGCCGATGCTCACCGTCATTGTTATTTCAAAGTGTTTATACTTAACAGGGTTACTTTCAATCAATACCCTTAAACGCTCAGCAAATACAAAAGCGCCTTCTTTATCTGTATCAAGTAATGTCACTGCAAACTCTTCACCGCCATAGCGCCCTGCAACATCAGTCTCGCGCAGCGTCGTACGTAGTAAGTTAGATAAATGACGAAGCGATTCATCACCACAGCTATGACCATATTCATCATTTATTTTTTTAAAGTGATCAATATCAAACATTAATAATGTACTACAGCCACCACTTCGCTTAACTCTTAAAAACTCTTGGCGTAGCGTACCTTCCCAGTGTCCACGGTTTGCAAGCTGCGTTAAGCTATCTGTTTGACTTACTTGTTCTAATTTTTTATTTAACTCTTCAAGCTCTTTTTTATTTACCGCGACATCTGTTACATCATACAAAATAATACAAATATGGCTAACTTCACCCATCGTATTAGTAAGAGGGATGAATGTCGCATTTTGATACATGTAATCAGCTTTACCAGTAATAGGTCGATAATTTTTAAATCTAAAAATGTATGGCTGCTGCTCCCAAATAGTAAAGGAGCGGTTTTTTAAAACAAAAACCGATTCTGATTTACTTCTAAACCATTTTTCGTCTATTGCTGGAAATAAATCAAATAGATCTTTATCTTTTACTGCGCTTGGTAGAAGCCCTGAATGGTTTTCCATAAAACCATTCCATACACACACCTTATAATCCCTATCGAGTACCACAAGGCCTACATCAACGGTATTAAACATATCCATTAACCAATGGATCTCATTCATTTCTAAATCAGCGGCCATAACTTAATCTTCTAATAGGTAAGCAACTTTGTATTTCAAAGTTTTAAGTGAATCTTCAGTAAATAACAGCATGAGGTCGCAATTTATATCATGGTTTTCAATACCGTAACTAATCTCTATTGCAAGGGTGCGTTGCCAACGTGACTTGTTTGATTTAACCAACTCAGATACATCTCTGTGTTGGCCAAGTACAATCGGGTGCCCTTGACTAAATGACATATCGAGCTGTTTTGAAAGACCCGTTAAAATAGCGCCTATCAAAATATTACTAATATCCATAAGCAGCTCAAGTTCAACTTTATCGTTTAACTCGCCGTCATAGTTCATCAAAGAAGCTATTTCTTTAAAGCTTGAATCATTTAAAAGTAATAGCGCCTCGCCCGAAATACCACCGCCAATAAAGCCCTGGCACACACCCGATGTAGCTGCGTTATTATCTATAGACTGCAGCGCCATATCGAGTTCGTTAACTTCTAAAATATTTACATTCGGAATTGGAAGCTTTACAAACACATTAAGCAGACGTGCAAGTAAATCCCCTGCTTGGCCCATAGCAACGTTAGTGAGCTCTTGGTATATGTCACGTACATCAGGGTCAACTTGCTCTCCTAATGAATGAGAGAAACGTTCACGCATGGCTTTGTCTTTAATTCCATGGTGTTCAATTATGCTGGCTAGTTTTTCTGGGGAACATGGCTTTTGAATAAAATCGATAGCACCCAGCTCAAGCACTCTTTGGTGTGCACTTGGTTGTATATCACCAGAGACAACAACAGTAAGTATATTAAGCCCTTGTTCTTTCATAGCTATTAATACTTCATAGCCATCCATTTCTGGCATGTTTAAATCGAGAAAAAGTATCTCTGGTTCAATTAATTTTATTTGCTTTATGCAGTCAACGCCGTCAAGTGCAAATTCAACTTTAATGTCCCAATCTTCAGGTAATGAACGAGCTAACTGACGCCTAGCTAATTTTGAGTCATCACATATTAATACTGATGTTGACATATTATCTCTCTGTTTCTAAACCCGTCATGAGCATTAAAATCATTGTATAAAGGTTTTTATTTTTATTATTAAAGATATCTTTTGTAACTCCATGTTAATCAAAGTTTAGCCCAGTTACAATTTTTATATCGCAGAGCTTATATCTACTCTATTAGCAGGTTTAATCACTTGGTAACTAAAGCCCAGTATAATACACTGACGCCCATTGCGTTAATTTAAAAGGAAATACCTTATGTTACGTTCACTTGCCTTTGCTTTGAGTGCATTTTGTTCTGTGGCTATTGCAGCCGACTATCCAGAAAACACACTTGATGCAGGAAAAGTATCCGCGCAAGGCAAACTAGTCACTTTATTAGGCAAAGGGATCTCTGTTGGAGATAGCGCGCCAAACTTTAAAGTTGTTGATGACAACTTTATTCCAGTGACACTTGAGGATTATAAAGGCCAAGCTGTATTAATAAGTGTAGTACCCAGCCTAGATACCGGCATTTGTAGCCTGCAAACTAAGCACTTTAATGAAAAAGTAGCCTCACAATTCCCAAGTGTAGTTATGCTAACAATTAGTGCTGATTTACCATTTGCTCAAAAGCGTTTTTGCAAAGCTGAAAATATCGATAAAATCACTACGTTATCAGATTCTGTTTGGCGTGATTTTGGTCAGAAATACGGATTGATTATTAAAGATATGGGCTTACTAACGCGAACAGTCTTTATTTTAGATGAAAGCCATAACGTCATTTATAAACAGTTAGTTAGTAGCCTTTCAACTGAACCAGAATACAACAGCGTAATTGAGAAACTTAAAACATTGTAAAGTCCATTAAGTAGCACTAATTAAGCAATGCTAAATAGCCTTAAAACAAAAAACCGCCAATTGGCGGTTTTTTAATGTGCTTTTATAATTAACCTAAAAGTTCACCAAGTTGTTGGCTAACAGTTTCAACAGCTTGTGTACCATCTAGTTTATGGTATTGAGTATTACCAGCAGCCGCTTCTGCTTGATAGTAATCAACCAATGGCATAGTTTGCTCGTGGTAAATACCTAAACGTTTACGTACTGTTTCTTCAGTATCATCAGCGCGAACAATTAAGTCATCCCCAGTTTCGTTGTCTTTACCTTCCACTTTTGGTGGATTATAAACAACGTGGTAAACACGACCAGAACCAGGATGAACGCGACGTCCGCCCATACGCTCAACAATGACTTCATCAGCCACGTCAAATTCAATAACGTGATCAACCACTACGCCATTTTCTTTCATTGCATCCGCTTGCGGGATTGTACGCGGGAAGCCATCAAGTAAAAAACCTTTCTCACAATCCGCTTTAGTAATACGCTCTTTAACTAAACCAATAATAATATCGTCAGAAATTAGTTGACCAGCATCCATTACTTTTTTTGCTTCTAGACCTAGTGGCGTACCTTCTTTAATCGCCGCACGTAACATATCGCCAGTAGAAATTTGTGGAATACCGTATTTGTCCATTAAAAACTGAGCTTGAGTACCTTTACCTGCACCCGGCGCGCCCAAAAGAATAATGCGCATATTATTGTCCCCTAGTATGGATATTTATTTTAAAGCCTGAATTCTTCCACAAGCGCCGCCGATACTCAAGCAACTTATACTAATTGATGAGCCGTTGGGTGTTTACAGGGCATTAAAAAAGGGAACACACGTTCCCTTTTATTTAAAGTACATAATTTATACTTTATTAACTGAGTAAATAGCTATTTGCTTATTTACTTAGTTCAAGCATCAATTTATTTAAGCGAGTAACAAATCCTGTTGGATCTTTAAGTGTACCGCGTTCTGCAAGTAGTGCTTGATCTAGTAAAACGTGTGACCACTGCGCAAACTTATCTTCATCTTGTTCGTCATTTAAGTGCTTAACAAGTTGATGATCTGGGTTTAGCTCAAACACAGGTTTTGCTTCAGGGGCTGCTTGACCAACAGATTCCATTAGCTTTTGCATTTGTGAGCTCATGTCGTTGTCGTCGCTTACAACACATGCTGGAGAATCTGTTAAGCGGTGCGTAAAGCGCACTTCTTTAACGTCATCACCTAGTGCTGTTTTAATACGTTCAACAAGGCCAGCCATTTCTTTTTCAGACTCTTCTTGCGCTTTTTTAGTTTCTTCGTCGTCAAGCTTACCTAAATCTAAGTCACCACGTGTGATCGACTGTAGTTGCTTATCAGCAAATTCAGTTAAGTGGCTCATCATCCACTCGTCAACACGGTCACTTAGTAGTAATACTTCAATGCCTTTTTTGCGGAAAATCTCTAAATGCGGTGAGTTTTTCGCAGCGGTGAATGTATCAGCTACTACGTAGTAAATTTTGTCTTGGCCTTCGTTCATGCGTTCAACATATTGCTCAAGCGACACATCTTGTGTTTCTGAATCAGTGTGTGTCGAAGAAAAACGAAGTAGCTTACAAATAGCTTCTTTATTTGCAGCATCTTCAGCTGGGCCTTCTTTCATTACTTGACCAAACTCATTCCAAAATACTTGGTAATCGTCAGCTTTGTTTTTAGCCATACGCTCAAGCATTTTAATAATACGCGATGTACACCCTTTACGAATAGCTTGCGTTACTTTGTTGTCTTGTAGAATTTCACGAGATACGTTCAGTGGTAAATCGTTTGAATCTAGTAAGCCTTTTACAAAGCGAAGGTAGCTTGGCATGAATTGCTCAGCATCATCCATTACAAACACACGTTGTACGTAAAGTTTTAAACCACTTTGACGTTCACGGTTCCATAAGTCGAAAGGTGCTTTTTTAGGAATATATAAAAGGCTAGTGTATTCAGTTTTACCTTCAACCTTATTATGTGCCCAGCTAAGTGGCTCTTCCCAATCATGGCTTACATGCTTGTAAAACTCTTTGTATTCATCATCAGAAAGCTCTGATTTATCGCGTGTCCACAATGCAGTCGCGCGGTTAATGCTTTCCCACTCACCTGGTACTGCTGGAATTTTTTCGCCGTCTTCACCTTCAGATTCTGGCACTTCTGCTTTAAACATTTGTACTGGCGTTGAGATGTGATCAGAGTATTTAGTAACGATACTACGTAGGCGCCAGTCATCAGCAAATTCTTTTTCTTCATCGCGAAGATGTAAAATAATGTCGGTACCACGGCCTTCTTTTTCAATTTCTTGAAGTGTGTATTCGCCTTCACCTTGAGATTCCCACTCGTATGCGGTTGTTTCACCGGCTTTGCGTGTACGAACAGTTACTAAATCAGCAACAATAAATGCAGAGTAAAAACCTACACCAAATTGACCAATTAACTGTGAATCTTTACTTTGATCGCCTGTTAAGTTTTTGAAAAACTCAGCAGTACCCGACTTTGCAATAGTACCTAATGAGCTAATGATTTCATCTCGCGTCATACCAATACCATTATCTGAAATGGTAATTGTATTTGCTTCTTTATCTGCACTAATACGAACACGTAAATCGGCATCACCTTGGTAAAGGTCACCTTGAGATAATGCTAAAAAGCGTAACTTGTCTGCTGCGTCTGATGCATTTGACACAAGCTCACGTAAAAATATTTCTTTATTTGAATAAAGAGAATGAATCATTAAGTTTAATAATTGTTTTACTTCTGTTTGAAAGCCTAATGTTTCTTTTTGTGCTGCAGTCATTTATATATCTCCAATTTGCAAAGTGTCTGCGTTATGCACTTAATATGGGGTGAGGTGTTAGAACTTCAAGGGAAAAATTTAAAAAAGGTGAAACGAAAACAAAGAACCATTAATTTGTTTAAAACGAATGCGGACAATTAATATGAATCTTTTCACCAGTTGTTGGATGTTCAAAATATAAATCGCTGGCATGTAATTGTAACCGCCCTGCCATATGTTCACTTTGCGCACTTTTATATAAATCACAGCCTAAAATTGGGTGCCCTATAAACTGGCTGTGTATTCGTAATTGATGGGTACGCCCGGTAATAGGTGTAAATTGCACTAAGGTTCTGCACGGCTGCCTGAGCCGCTCAAGTACTTTATATTCACTCAGCGCTGTTTTACCTGTCGATTGGCAAATTTTAACACGCGGAAAAAGTAGTTTATCTTTTGCAATTGGCGCAGTAATTTGCCCATCATCAACAGCCAAGCATCCCTCTAACATGGCTACATAACGCTTTTGAATAGTGCGTGCCTGAAATTGCTTATTAATGTGCTTTGACGCAATCGCGTTTAATCCAACAATCATAATGCCCGATGTGCCAAAATCTAGCCGATGCGGTAACTTAGCCTCTGCGAATGCAGCTGTTAAGCCCTTTTGACCATTTACTAAGCGGTAATGCACTGAGTCCCAATTAAGCGGATTTTTACCTGATAAGCTTAATAGTCCACTGGGTTTATTGATCAGTAAAATATCATCATCTTGATATAATATTTCAATAAACCCGTCGCACTTAGGGGCTAAAAAATCATCAACTATAAGGGGTTGTTCTGAAGGTGTTTGCGATGTTGAGTTAGCCATTAAGTTAATCATTAAATTAGTCACTATCTTTTGAATGAAGCGCTTTTAAAGCCAATACTTTTTCACGTAAATCATCTGCTACTACTTTATCAGCAGCAATCGGGGCACCAACTGCAACCGACACCAAAGACCATTTTAATCGAGGTAATTGCCATTTAGCTTTACGGCTAAACATGCTGCCCCATAAACCACCTAAGTGCACAGGAATAACGGGCACAGGTGAGCGCTCAATAATGCGCTCGATTCCACGGCGAAAAATATCCACTGAGCCGTCACTGGTTAGTTTTCCTTCAGGGAAAATACCAACAAGTTCGCCTTTATTAAGCGCAGCAGCCACTTCATCAAAGGCTTTTTTAAACGCTTCTGGGTTGGTTTTTTCACTGTTAATGGGAATAGCCTTAGCCATTTTAAATAACCAATGTAGGGCCGGTGAATAATAAATAGGGGCAAATACCATAAACCGGATAGGCCTTGGTGATGCGGCTAAAATAAACATCCAATCAACAAAGCTGACATGATTACACACGACAACCGCAGCGCCTGCATCAGGTATATTACTTTCACCTTTTGTACGCACTCTGTACATACAAATAGCTAAAATATATATAATAAATCGTAAAAAGAACTCTGGTACCTTGGTATAAATATAAACAGAGATAAGTAAGTTTAGCCCAGCAAGTAACAGTAGCAACTCTGAAATACTCCACTGAAAAACAGACAGCGTTACAATACTTAAAACAGCACTGCCCACCATAAACAGTGCATTTAATACATTGTTAGCCGCTATAACTCGTGAGCGACTCGACTCTTCAGTACGCTGTTGAATAAGCGCATACAGCGGTACAGTGTAAAAACCAGAACCAATACCAATGCCTGCCATCCATACAAAGTGCCACACCATATCGCCTGTTTTTAATAGCTCCTGAAGCGTCATTAACTCAGGGTGTTGAGGTAAATAAGAGCTAATGGCTGGCTCTTGGCTCAGTAAGTATAAAAACAAGGTAATTAAGATAGCGCCAAAAGGCACAATTCCTAATTCTATTCGAGAGCGAGAAAGCTTTTCACACAGTAACGAACCAATCGCAATACTTAGTGAAAACACAACCAGTGCGCTAGTTACAACCAGTTCATCACCGCCCATGGTGTGTTTTACATAATTTGGTAGGGACGTTAAAACGATGGCGCCAATTAACCAAAACCAACTGATCCCAAGTACTGATTTACCAACCGATTCTGTTTGCGAATTAAGTGCTGAAAATACGTTTTTTGTGGATGAAAATATATTATAGGTAAATTTTAAGTTAGGCTCGTTTGCTTCACTAGTGGGTATAAAGCGACTGCTCACATAACCCATCACGGCCAAGACTAATACTGCAATACTTATAAGCGTAGGCCCTACTGATTGAGTAATATAATAAGTGCCAAAAATTGTACCCATTAGTATGGCCACAAACGTGCCTGATTCAACCAAACCATTCGCTTTTGTTAATTCATTAGGTGCTACGTGCTGCGGTAAAATAGAATATTTTAATGGACCAAAAAACGTACTTTGCACGCCCATTAAAAATACGGTGGCTAACATTAGCCACACATACTGCGTTAAAATAGAAACTGCCCCTACAACCATAATAGGGATTTCACATAGTTTTACGATTCTAATCAATTTTGATTTTTCTGTTTTTTCTGCAAGCTGCCCTGCCATCCCTGAAAATAAAAAGAATGGAAGAATAAATAACCCAGCAGCAATATTTGAATAAAGTGCGCCATCTGCAAGCGTTGCAGCCTGAAATATTAATAGAATAAGCACTGATTGCTTATACACGTTATCGTTTATCGCTGAGAAAAACTGCGTAATAAAAAGCGGTAAAAAACGCTTACTACCGAGTAATGCACTTTGATAGGGTTGGTTATCTTTCATTGTATTCCTTACTAATTAGAGACATAGCCCAAAAATATATTAGATTGTTTTTAAGCTTACCTTAAAAACGAAAAAGCCTACATGATTTAATCATGTAGGCTTTTGTAATTTGTTTTCAAATAGTGACTTAGAGCTAGTCTTGAGTAACTAGGCGCCTGCCGCTAAAGGCATGCATAAGTGTTCTACCATCTACTAAATCAAGCTCACCTCCCACAGGAATACCATGGGCAATACGTGAAGCGCCTACTTTGTATTTTTGACAAAGCTGAGCAATATAATGTGCGGTAGTATCGCCTTCAACGGTAGGGTTAGTCGCTAAAATAACCTCATTAATATCGCCTTGAGCAAGCTTTTGCTCTAAAACATCTAAGCCAATCTCTTTAGGACCAATACCGTCTATTGGCGATAAGTGACCCATTAATACAAAGTATAGACCTAAATACTGACCTGTTTGCTCGATGGCAAGTACGTCAGTAGGCGATTCAACAACACATAATATACCGCTGTCTTGGCGTTTTGTACTTAAACAAATATCGCACTGAGCTTGTTCGCAAAAAGTACGACAAGACTGACAGTGCCCTATGGCCCTCATTGCTTTAGTGAGTGCATTGCCCAGCTGAGTGCCTCCCTTTCGGTCGCGCTCAAGCAGGTGAAAAGCAATACGTTGCGCTGACTTTGGACCAATGCCCGGTTGACAGCGCAGTGCTTCTATAAGCTGATTTAAACTATCTGAAAGTTGCATTATTGACTTAAAACGGCATTTTCATACCTGGTGGTAATTGCATACCGCCAGTTACTTTACCCATACGCTCTTGTGTTTCTTCTGCAACACGGCGAACAGCATCGTTACATGCTGCTGCAAGTAAGTCTTCAATCATGTCTTTGTCGTCTTCCATCAAGCTTTCATCAAGCTGAACACGACGTACATTGTGGTTACCAAGCATAGTTACTTTAACTAAACCTGCACCGGCTTCACCAACAACTTCAAGAGTTGCGATTTCGTCTTGGGCTTTTTGCATGCGATCTTGCATTTGCTGCGCTTGCTTCATCATGTTGCCCATTCCACCTTTAAACATAACTTTCTCTCTTTCTTTTAATACATTAATTAACATGAACATAAGGGCGATTGTAAGTAATTACAATGCCTGAATACTGTTTTCGTCAATTTCGGCGCTAAATACTTGCTGAAATTGTACTATGTTTTCATCCGATGTGATCACATCGATTGCTTGTTGATGACGTCCTGCATCTATTTTTTGCTGAATAAGATAAGGAGAATCAATAACTCCCTTAGCAAAATTAATACTTAACGACACGTTATGCTCATAAATACTCGACAATGCGGCATCTAATCTTTGGCGAAGCATCGGTGTATCTAAATGCTTTTGTGATTCATCAACGTCTATATGTAAGCTGTTGCCTTGCTTGGTAAATATTGAATGCAACGCAAATTGGCGCATACGACCACCCAGTCCCATACGTTTAATTAAATAAGCCCATTCATCTTGTTGATGTGCAAATCTAATTTCACTAATTGGACTTTGAAAATCATCAGGCACGGGAATGCTAATTTCCTCGGGCGCTGCTTCAGGTACTTTTTGAGGGTTTATTTGCTCAAGTAGCTCTGGCGCTAGATTTTCGGTAATTGTTTGATGCTTTTCTTTAAAATCAACTTTTCGTGCTGGTTTTGTATTAGCGTGACCATGTGCCTGGCTTTCGCTCCCTGTTAGTGGGAGCTCATGCTTTTTTTCACTTGCACCTGCACTATCATTCACCCAAGGTGGGGGATCGCTAGGTGCAATGCTTGAAACGCTGTTGAGCTCGTTTGTATTTTCAGCGGTACTATCTTGGTGAACACTTTGAGCTTTAGGCATTCTTGGGTGGTGTTCTGGCTTTTTAGCGGCCGCTTGGTTTGGCTGCGCTGCTACATTATCTGCAGAGGTACTTGTACTCTTGCTTGATAACCTACCCGCACCGGATATGTTTCTGTCACGTAAAATACGAGCAATGGCAGATTGCGCCTGCGCTTCTTGTTCAGCTATTGGCGTACTTGCATTGTGATTTGTTAAGGGCTCTGGTGAAGACTCTGAGTTTGCAGTAGGTGCAGGTTTAAAACCCTGATCTACAGCGCTACTCATTATATCGTCAAATTGCGAGGCCAGCGTTTGTTCAGCATCACTATGGAGCATATAAGCTTCATCCTCACTTTGTCGCTGGGCTTGAGCATCTGAAACAACATTGGTTTGTGGTTGCTCTTTAGCTAAAGCCTGTTGCTTTGAAGCGTTTTCACTTTGTTGAACCGGTTGCTCTACTGCAACTTGGGCAGGCTCATTATTACTTTGCACAACTTCATTATTTGATGACTGAGCGGCAGCGTTAGCTGAAGGCTCTATCTCGACGGCTTTAGGCTGCTCTGCATTGCTAACTGGCTTAATATTATTTACTGGAGTACTGCTTTGGCCTACTACGGTGCTTTGCGATGTTTTATTTTTATTTAATATATCTCGCAGTGCATTTGCGCGGCCTTGTTTATTTGGGGCCGCCTCTTCGTTTGCTGTGTGTACAGTTTGTTGCACATCTGAAGGCTTAAATGCTAATAATCTTAGCATTATCATTTCAAAACCTAAGCGAGGCTCTGGTGCCCATTGTAAATCTTTTTTACCATTTAACAGTAACTGATAATAAATTTGAATTTGTTGTGGGCTCGTATGTTGTGCAACATGAGCAATATAATCTACATTTTTTTCATCTAGCCCTGCCGCTTCAGGTACTAACTGGGTTAGTTGAGTCAAATGCGTAAGTCCAATTAAATCATCAAGCAATGCCACATAATTAGGATTACGACTTGCTACCTGCGCAATCTCATCCATTAGCGCAGCGCCATCTTGTGCAAGTAATGCTGCAAGCAAGCTTTGGCTATAATGAGTATCCATTAAACCAAGCATTGTTTGTACTGCTTGATTATTAATATCACCATTTGTTTGCGCAATAGCTTGGTCGGTTAAGCTAAGTGCGTCACGCATACTGCCATCAGCGGCTTTTGAAATAATGCTAAGTGCATCGGTATCAAAGCTAAGCTGCTCTTGAGTAAGTACGTGTTCAAGCTGTGTTTTAATTTCACTTTGCGACAAGGCATTTAAGTTAAATTGTAGACAGCGAGATAATATAGTAACTGGTAATTTTTGAGGATCGGTGGTCGCCAGTAAAAATTTCACATGCTCTGGTGGCTCTTCAAGCGTTTTTAAAAGCGCGTTAAAGCTGTGCTTAGAAAGCATGTGAACTTCATCGATTAGGTATACTTTATAACGTCCACGCGTTGGTGCATATTGAACATTATCAAGTATTTCGCGAGTGTCTTCTACTTTTGTACGAGAAGCCGCATCTATTTCGAGTAGGTCAATGTAGCGCCCTGCTTCTATATCCAAACAGCTGCTACATTGTCCACACGGATTTGCAGATATACCTTCATCGCAATTTAAGCTTTTAGCAAAAATACGTGCAATGGTGGTTTTACCTACACCGCGGGTTCCAGTGAATAAATAAGCGTGATGCAGTCTATTTTGCGTAAGCGCATTTACAAGCGCTTGCTTAACATGAGACTGCCCAACCAATTCATGAAAGGTTTGAGGACGCCATTTTCTCGCTAGAACCTGATAACTCATCGATTACTCGCCTTCGAATTCAACCAATTTTAGGATTTTAATACCCATTTTTTTGATGCGCTGCTCGCCACCAAGTTCTGGTAGTGATACAACAAATGCTGCATCTGTGGCTTCGCCACCTAGTTTATTAACTAACTTAGCAGTGGCTTCAATTGTGCCACCAGTTGCTAATAGGTCATCAACTAGTAATACTTTGTCGCCTGGTACAATTGCATCTACATGCAGTTCTAGCGTGTCTTCACCGTACTCAAGTAAGTAATCTTGGCGAATAACTTCGCGTGGTAACTTACCTGGTTTACGTACTGGAATAAACGGAATGCCTAACGCGTAAGACAATGGCGCACCAAAAATAAAACCACGTGATTCTGTGCCTATGATTTTAGTAAAGCCCTGATCTTTATATTCTGCGATAAACGCGTCAATAGTTGCTTTAAAGGCTTCTGGATTTGCCATTAAAGTGGTTACATCGCGAAACATAATGCCCGCTTTTGGATAATCAGCAATTGTAGTTATGCTGTTTTTGATAATTGCTGGTGTTACTTGAGTCATAATTTTAACTGCTCAATTGTTTATATTACAAAGCAGGTGATTATAACCTTAACTAACCTTTAATTGCGAGTTTGGCGTTATTATAAAAGAAGTATTAAATATGGACGGGGTAATTAAAATAAAGTAGTTCAAGGCTGAAGTTAGCAACAGCCTTAATACACGCTATACATTTTACGTTAAGCTAGTGATCCAGCCTAATATTGCATTTAAACAACCAATCCCTGCAAATACAGCTAAAAAAGCAAGAAAGTAAGTAGCGTTGAACGGATCTTTAAAGTCTTTATCATCTGACATTGGTACAACCTTTTATTAAGCACGGCAAATAAGGCTGCCATAATAGACGATGTAAAATCATCAATAAAGACCTTAGTCTTGATTTTTTGTCACAATTACTCCTCGTTCAACCATAGCATTAAGAGTAACCAGTGCACCTTGAGTAATTTGCTCTGCATTAAATTGTGGTGCATGAGCTAATACCTGTTGGCAGACGTTGTCAAATGTCGCGCCTTCGCTTGCCTCTATGATTGACAATAGCAAAGCTGTCATCGCATTCGTAGCCAGAAATTGAACGTCATCATCTTCATCTCTATATACAACAAAATAATTAGGCTGAGGTGATGGCTCTTTTGGTTTAAAGCGATTGCTAATATTTTGAACCGGAAATTGATAACTTAAATTTCTTGCCGTTTTCGATAAATATAAAGCTGAACTAGTGAGCGCTGTTGTTTGTAATTTTTTCTCTTGCTCATCTTCGTGTGCAATGGATACATCTAGCTCTACCCATTCATAATGGGCAAGCTCTAGCATAAACACGGGATCGTATTTTTTCATTTTATAATCACTTGATAAGTAATTAATAAACTCCCCTGCTATGTCTAAAAAGTACGGCGAATGACAATCATATTCGCTAAAAAACTGGCGTACGAGGGCTTGCCATTGCTTCTGGGTATATAACGTTTTTAATACCGGAAAACCTGATGATATAAAACCTTCAATGTTATTAAAAAATAGGTCGCGATAAATAGCCATACGCCTGTCTTCGATACCGCTGGGCTTTTTATTTTTTTGAGGCTCGCGAATATGCGCCATAAATTCGTTTTGTATTTCAATAAAGCTCATAACTAGGCACTCTTTTAATGTTGATAAAGGCTTATATTAAGCTCGTTGTTTTGAAACAGTTGAATCAAAGTGTTTAGCCTGTAGATCATGAATTATATCTAACTCTTTGGTTAAAACATTCATGGTAGGAATATTAAAATCGCGCTCAAGCAAGGTTGGAAATACGCCATGCACTTCGTATGCTTTATCGAGTAGCTCCCAAACAGGATCAATCACATCAGCGCCATGTGTATCAACAATTAAGTCATCAGCCTCATTATAATGGCCAGCAACATGCCCATAGGCTATACGATTAGAAGGTAACCCAGTTAAAAATGCTTGCGCGTTGTAGCCATGATTTATCGAATTAACATAAATGTTATTCACATCAAGTAAAAGTTTGCAGTCAGCTTGCTCTAAAATAATATTCGTAAATTCAAGTTCTGATAATTGCTGTCCAGGCGCGCCATAATAGGAAACATTTTCTATCGCAATTTGCTGCTCTAGTATGTATTGAACTTGTTTAATACGAGGAACAACATGTGCTATAGCATCTTGTGTAAATGGAATGGGCATTAAGTCATACATATGCCCTGTACCGGAGCAGTAACTTAAGTGCTCACTAAAAATTTTTATATTGTGCTCTTCAAAAAAAACTTTTAAAGACTTAACAAATTCAACATCAAGAGGTTCGGGAGAACCGATAGACAGTGATAATCCATGACACACAAAATTATTAGCATCGGTTAATGTTTTAAATTGCTTTTTAAAGCGTCCACCCAGTTTTAACCAGTTCTCTGGCGCAACTTCTAAAAAGTCTACTTGATTAGGTACATGCTCAAGCAGCTCATCAAGCATTTCTCGTCGTAGGCCAAGGCCCACCATCCCAAAATCTTTACTTTGAGTTTGTATCATAACTACCTCTAACTTAACAAAAAAGGGCCTTAGGGCCCTTTTAGCATAACTTATTTAGAATAAGATATTAACGGCCACCACATTTACCTTCGCCGCACTTACCTTCTTTTTTAGTTTTTTTAGCGTCGCCGCCACATTTACCTTCACCACATTTGCCTTCTGTTTTAGCTTTTGCGTCTTTTGCATCGCCGCCACACTTACCTTCGCCGCATTTACCTTCTTTTTTATCTTTTGCGTCGCCACCACATTTGCCTTCGCCGCATTTACCTTCTTTTTTACCTTTTGCATCGCCGCCACATTTGCCTTCGCCGCATTTGCCTTCTTTTTTATCTTTTGCGTCGCCACCACATTTGCCTTCGCCGCATTTACCTTCTTTTTTATCTTTTGCGTCACCGCCACATTTGCCTTCACCGCACTTACCTTCTGCAGCATCTAATTGGTAACCTGTTACTAGTTGTTGAAACTCAAATGGGTTAGCTTGTACATCTGCAGATACAAAACTTGCAGAGCCAACTACTACTGCACCTAAAGTTAACGCGATTGTATTTTTTTTAACTGTATTCATTTTATGACTCTCTTTAATCAAGGATTGTAAATCTCAGCAATAAAAATGTATTTTTAAATTGCTTGTATGCTTAAGTAGACCCGTACAAAAATAAAAACTTTCATTTATTTTCATAATATTTACTTTTGCAATTTATACATCAAATATGGGCGGTAATTACAGATTTATCAATGTGTGATTTACAGGTAAACTATGCCTCCAGTTTTTTATCAAAATTAATCTCTTTATGAAACTTGTTTTAGCGCCTATGGAAGGTGTCGTTGATTTTAAAATGCGCCAATTACTCACAGACATTGGTGGGTTCGATTTGTGCGTCACAGAGTTTGTAAGAGTGGTTGAAACATGCTTACCTGACAAAGTTTTTCATCGATTTTGCCCTGAACTACATAATAATGGATTTACACGAGCAGGTACTCCTGTGCGTGTTCAATTACTCGGTCAAGAAGCAAATCCGTTAGCCGAAAATGCAATAAGAGCAATCGCATTAGGGTCCCATGGGGTCGACCTAAATTTTGGTTGCCCAGCAAAAACAGTTAATCGTAGCCGAGGGGGGGCTGTACTGCTTAAAGACCCTGACCATATGTATACGATTATTAAAGCAGTCCGAGATGCTGTAGATGATGAACATGAAGTAAGTGCAAAAATTCGCTTAGGCTTTGATGATGACAGTAACAGCCAAGAAATTGTTGATGCTGTGGTAAGTGCAGGTGCAAATAGTGTAGCTATTCACGCCAGAACCAAACGAGATGGTTATAACCCGCCAGCTTATTGGGAAAAAATTCCACCAATAATAAAAGGTAAGAATATTGCCGTTGTTGCCAATGGTGAAATTTGGCAAGTAGAGGACGCAATGCTTTGTCAAAAACGAAGTGGGTGCACTGATTTAATGCTTGGTCGTGGCGCCCTTTCGCACCCTGATTTAGCAAAAAAAATTAAAGCTCATGTAAATAATGAGCAATATGATAGCCTTGAGTGGGAGCATATTATTTATCACTTAATTCACTCAGCTATTCATCAAGACCCCGCGAAGGATGAAAAATACTTTGCTTCACGTACTAAACAATGGCTTGGTTATCTAAAACGCCAGTACCCGCAAGCTATCGATTTGTTTGACGAAATCAGACGTTTAAAAAGTAAAGAAGATGTGGCGAGCGTATTAAATAAATATGCCAAAGCACCTCAACTTGATTCAAATCATAACGACTAACTTAAAGACTCTAGATAATATCAGTATAACGTAAAGCCCATTTAATAAGGTTGTACTGATAATGCATCATCAAAAAAGACTTAACGATGAAATAGCACAAGTTAAATTAAATATATTAACCATGCTTTCTAAATCAGCTTACCCTGCACATCACCATTTAATACAAATTTTAGCTGATACAGCAAATAATGAATGGTTAGACTGCGCAGCAGAGAAGTTAGGCCCTGAGTATGCACTTTTAATCAGTCGCATGACCAAACTAGAAGCCGCACTAAGTCAAATAGAAATTGGCCAGTATGGCTACTGCTGTGATTGTGAAGAAAAAATATCAGCTAAGTCACTTGAACTAGACCCCGCAACTCAACGGTGTACAAAGTGCGCACAATAAGCGCACTTTCAAATCATTATATAATGTGTTGTATAAAGCTAAATGATTGCCCTGGGTAGAGAATTATATCTTCAACCAAGTACTGGGCCTCTTCTGGACTCATTTGTAGGCGCTTTATAAGGTTTACCTTTGCTTGAGGCAAAGTCCACGCATGGTAGTGAATACCTATATCTGATTCCATCATCGCAAGCATCAATGTTTTATCTTTATTAGACATATCCATAGCGCTCGCCATTGCAGGTAAGTCTTGATAGTTAGCCTGCCAATCTAAGCCTTCTATTAATTTTTCATCAGATAAATACTGAACTAAAAACGATTTTTGGTGAGAAGTTGGCAGCTTACTGTCGAATGCAACACGATCTAATACTTTTATTTTTTCGTTTAAAAGAGTAACCCATTCTAACGGTGAATGTACTTCGCCACTAAAGTAATTAAGTTTGCTCTGATACCACTGAGTGCCATTTGGCAGACCTCTTAGACCCACACTTCCTCTTGGCTTATAACTAGCTAAATAATCGCTAAAAGCTCTTATATGGCTTTTAAGCGCTGGTTGAACATGGTTACTTGCTATCGCACTTAATACATAGCTTTGTAACAATGTAAGTTCAACCTTGTTCAGCTTTAAATTGCTTTGTTGAGCACTGTCTAGGGTATCTTGGGTTAACTTGAGCCAAGTAATAACATTATCCGGTGTGTTTTTTGAGCCTTCAAAAGCGAGCATGTTTTCTAAAACATTTACTTGGGCTGGCCAATTAAAGTAGCGTTCAGGGAAACGCTCTGCAATTACCAAATAGTTTACTTGCGCAATTTGATTTAGATTAAGCTCCATACCCATTAGGCTCTGATAAATAGTATGGCGTTTTGTTAAGTAAGCATCAGAGAAAACCAATTGATCTTTTTCAATGTTATTGCCTTTAGTAGCACCTGTTTGTACAAGCGCCATGTTTAAAGCTTTTAAAGCGACTTGTGCGTCCTCAAACGACTCATAAGGTTGAGGCTGCTTTGAACATGCAGCTAAAAATAGGCACAGTAGTGATGATAAAAAGAGCTTTTTATACATAGTAGTTCCAATAAAAAAAGCCCCAGAGGGGCTTTTTATAAGTTGCTTAAGCTAATTAAAATTAAATTTTAACACCGTTGCGAGCGGCTTTATCTTTAATATATGTAGACCAACCTTTTGCAAACTTACGTGTGCGAGGGTCATCCATAGCTTTAGTAATTGCAGCATATGCTTGCTTATACTTACCTTGGTAGTAATACGCTTCAGCTAAATCTGAATAAATTGTGCCTTTTTTGTCAGAGCCAAGCTCTAATGCTTTGTTCAAGCGAACAATAGCAGCACTGAATTTTTCAGATTGTAAAAGTAATGAACCTGCTTTGCGGTAAAGCTCAGCGTCGTCATCAAATTTAGCAGCATCTTCGTAGTACTTAGCAGCTTTTTCTAAATCTTTAGAACGATGGTAATTACTCGCAATCGCGCTAACATTCTGCTTTGTACGTTTTACTTTTTCACTCTTAATGGCCTTTTCTAGCGTTACAGCTGCTTTATAAGGGATCTCATTTAGAGAGTAAAAGTTAGATAAGACTTTATACTCAACTTCATTTTCAAAGTAACCATTCTTGTATGCAACTTCCATAGTTGCTAAACCTTTAGAATAATCTTCAGTTTGTAGGTAATACTTACCTAAGCTAACCCAAGCTTTTTTATCATCAGGCCATACACGAACAATTTCTTCGCCAATTTTAACCATGTTTGCATAATCTTTAAGCTCAAAGTATGCGCCAAGTTTTAATTGGTAAGGGCCTTTGTTAGGCTCTTTTTGAAGTTTTATTGCCTTATCTGCTGGTTCAAAAACATCACGGTATTGCTCTAACTGATAGTTAGCTTGAGCAATACGTGTATAAACCGTAGGGTCCTCTTCACCGGTAAAGTCCATCCAAGCTACATATGCTTTTTTAGCTTCTTGGAACTTTTCTGTACCAGCGTATAAGTCACCTAACAACTTAAGAGTTTGTTCTTGATCAGCAAAGTTTAAAACATCAGGTGCAACGGCTTGCTTAGAGTACTTGATCGCTTCGTCATACTTTTCTTTTTGAGCGTACATGCTACCTAAGTAACGATTTACGGTCGCTTTATCAAAGTCATTCGAAGGCTCGATTTCTCTAAGCAAAACAATTGCTTCATCAACTTTTTCTTCGTTGTACAAATCAAATGCTTTAATTACTTTTTTACCAGTACGCTCGCCCATGATTTTAGTTTTTGCTTTTTTACGCTCTTCAATCTTTGCGTAATCCGGCGCTGCTAAAACAGATGCACTTAAAGTAGCACCCGACACAGACATAAGAATTGCAAGAGCAGTTACTTTAGAAAAATTTCTCATTACTCGCCTCCTTAATTGCCTTGGTTAAGTTTAAAGTCTAATTGAACTTGTAAACCTGGTTGTTTCTGTGGTTTTCCGTCAATGATCTTAGGACGGTACTTCCACTTACGCAGTGCACGTTTAGCTTCACGGTCAAAGATACGTTTCGGATCTGCGTCAATTACTTCAACGTCAGTTACTCCACCTAGCTCATCAATTGTGAATGAAAGTTGAACCCAACCTTCTTTACCATCACGTGCTGCTTGCGTTGGATATTTTGGTTCTATACGAACGATAGGTGTCGCATCACCATCTCGTCCAAATGCACCAGGACCACTTAGTCCACCTGCCGAACTACCAACATCAATGCTTCCCATATTAAATGACATAGCACCAGGATTTGGATTATTATTTTCCGGCTGTGGCGGCTGCGGTTTAGGCGGCTGCTTTGGCGGTGGCGGAGGAGGAGGCGGTACACGCTTCCTCTCCTGCACCTTAGATTCAGGCGGATTCGTCATTATTTCGACTATGATCTGCTCTTTTTGTTCCGTATTACGGTCAGCCCCACCAGAGATGAGGAATGCCATGAAGTAGAACAAGCCGAAAGTAACTGCCCCACCTGCAATCAGTGAAAACAGAAAACGAATCATTACTGATCTCCAGCTATTGAAATTCTCAGGTTATCACCCGTCGCTTTAATCTGGTCCATAACTTTAACCACTACGCCGTGTTTTGCTTCTTTATCAGCTTGCAAAATTACAACTTCAGTAGGTTGTTCTGCTAATAAACTTTCGATTTTTGCTGAAATACGTTCAACATCAACCTGCTGTTTATCAATCCAGATCTCGCCGTTACTACGAATAGCAATAAAAATGTTAGCATTTTTTTGCTTAGTAGCTTGAGCCGCTTTAGGTTTATTGACCTCGATACCAGCCTCTTTAACGAACGATGTAGTTACGATAAAGAAAATAAGCATGATAAATACGATGTCAAGCATTGGCGTCATATCAACCGCTGCTTCTTCTTCTTCACGAAAACGTTGTTTACGTGCCATATTTAATTCTCTCTCTAGTGATGAGGCATACTATCAATAAGTTTGGCTTTCACCATTTTAGCTTTTGTCTCAAGACGTGAGCTAAAAAATACTCCAGATAATGCCGCAACCATTCCAGCCATTGTTGGGATTGTTGCCATTGAAATACCTGATGCCATTAAACGTGCGTTACCCGTACCCTGGTTGGCCATGGTTTCAAAAACCGAGATCATACCAGTAACAGTACCAAGTAAGCCTATTAAAGGACAAACAGCTACTAATGTCTTAATCAACAACATACGCTGATCTAATTTTTCAGACGCTTCAGAAATCCATGCTTCACGGATTCTGTGTGCGTACCAAGACGTAGTGTCTTGGCGGGCATCCCACTTTGCTACAATTTCTTTCGCTGTGCGAGGAAATTCTGCAAGTAGGAACCAATAGCGCTCAATCATTAAAACCCACATAAGAAAGAGTGCTATCGCGACCACGTATAAAACCTGGCCGCCTGTGCCAACAAAATCCCTGATAGATTCCCATATCTCCATCAGGACTAGCATTAGGCTTTCTCCTTCTCCGCGTGAGTAGCAACGATACCCGCGCTTTGCTCATCAAGGATGTGTAATACCGACTTACTACGACCAGCTACAAGAGCATGAAGTAGAATTAGTGGTAATGCAGCAATTAGACCTAGCGCTGTAGTTACAAGTGCTAGAGAGATGTTACCTGCCATGATCTTCGGATCACCCGTACCGAACAATGTGATTGTTTGGAACGTTAAGATCATACCGATTACTGTACCTAGTAGACCTAGTAACGGTGCGATTGCAGCAAGAATCTTAATTATATTGATACCAGCTTCAATGCGTGGCGTTTCACGTAGAATCGCTTCATCAAGTTTAAGCTCAAGGTTTTCAACATCTTGGTTCTTGTTGTCATGGTACACTTTAAGAATACGACCCAGTGGGTTATTTGTATTCGGTGTAGCAACATTTTTAAGCTGGCTCTTAATCTTACTAGTAGTAAGTGTAAGGTCAACAAAGCGGATTAGAGTAATTAGCATACCTAGGCCAAGTAAAGCCGTGATGATATAACCAACTACGCCACCTTGATGGAAGTATTCCATAAGGGTCGCTTTTTGAGTGTTGATACGTAAGATAGCACCACGAGTCGGATCTATGTAAACACCAGCGTAGTTATCTGGTGATGTATTTTCTAGAGCCGTGATACCGTCTAAGATATAACCGTCTGGTTGCTTACCTAGAGGCTGGATAGACTTAGTCTCTGGTGAATAAATTAAGTAACCATCGTCTGTAACTAAGTTAAAGTTACCGATACGTGTTACTTTTTTCATTGACGGGTTACCGTCAAGACCAGCAACTTCAGTTTCAAAAGTTGAAACTTTAGCTGATTCTGTCATTTCAGTTTGAAGTGAAATCCAAAGTTCTTCAAGTTCGCGAACTGTAGGAAGTTCTTTAGCAGCGGCTAACGAACGTAAGATTTCAGCACGACCTGGTTTTTCAGCACTAACTAGTGACGCTTCGATAGAACCGATAGCATCTTGAGCTGCACGACGTACAACACCAAACATCTCACCTAAAGTACCTTGGGCACTTTGAAGAGCTGCTTCTTTTTCAGCTAGCGTATTTTCGTTTTGTGCATATTGCTTAGCTAAGCTTTCACCACGAGACTTCTCAGAAGCAAGTTGGCTTTTAGCTTTGTTAAGTAATGCTTGCTTGTCAGCACGTTCTGATAAGAACTCTTGCTCACGTTGCTTATTGATTTTACCTTCAGAGATACGCTCTTGCTTTACTTGCTCAAGAATTTTATCTAGAGCTCCAGTATTTGCATGTGCATTAAGCGCGGTACCTGCAGAAACAGTTAGTACTGCTGCAACAGCAAAACCTTTAAATAGTTTCTTCATTATTGATTACTCCGCGCCAAAGATAGGTAGTTTA
Organism: Pseudoalteromonas sp. Z9A6; assembly: GCF_011378805.1. Classification (NCBI taxonomy): domain Bacteria; kingdom Pseudomonadati; phylum Pseudomonadota; class Gammaproteobacteria; order Alteromonadales; family Pseudoalteromonadaceae; genus Pseudoalteromonas; species Pseudoalteromonas sp. Z9A6. Next base: position 35,171 of record NZ_WTKZ01000004.1, on the reverse strand, counting down.
ACAAGTTCTAATGTCGCTTGCTTACGCGCCATACGAATAACTTCTTTAACAGGTTTTAGGTATTCTTCGCCTAATGCTTTCCACTGTTTAGTGTTGTTATCCCACACCCAAGCATGTTTCAAGTCAAAAGACTGAGCAACGTAAGTGATACGACCTAACTGACCGATATCAACGTTAATGCTTTTACCATCAACTTCTAGAGTACCTTGTGAAGCAGATACAAGAGAGCTGTATGCTGTTTCAATAGTGTAAGCTTCAAGTACTTGACGGAATTTTTCAGACGTCGTTACAGACGCAGAAACCATGATCTCACGTAGTCTTTCAACACGTCCTAAACGCGTTTCAAGATTAAATGGAACGTCCGCTTTGATGAATTGCTCAAGCGTATCGATCATGCGATACATCAAAGGCACAACGTTTTGTTTAGTGTTATCAATAGTCGCGATTTGACGATCAAACGATTCAATTGAAGCGTTTTGGCTATCAACCAAGCGCGACACGTGATCGTTATACACTTTCATAAGTTCAGTCTCATCAACAACGCTACGGTACTCAGCGATTAGCTCCTGAGTTTGACCATATACATTGTCAATTTTAGTTTGAGACTTAACCGCAGCCTTTTGAATTTGTTGACCTGCTTTTTGCACGTCATTCAAAGGATCTGCAATCACATTGCTGCTTGCAAATGCAAATGCGCCAACCAACGCAGTTGCTACAAGACTCTTTCTGATTTTAACAGACATAGTTCCCAACCAATTAAGTAATGTTACTTTTATAATTTAATTATCCTCCGAGGAGAACAACCCTGATATCTTTTAATAGATATCAACCTTCCAATAATGCTAAATGCAATTAGCGCTGTCAACTTGATGTTTACTAATCTCAGTAAATAAATAGCTAAGTTAATGCTTAAACGAAAGTACCAGCCCACAACAGTTAACATTATTGCAACGAAGCTTTTTCTTAATATTTCTATTAAAGCCTTTTAAGGGGTGTATTTATTCGCATTGCACTGACATAAAACAACATTATTGCAACATTTAGCTAAAGCTGAATTCGCACTGAAAAAAACTAAAAAAAATATAAATTGATATAACAAAAGTTATTTTTTACACGATTTTATCGTGTTTTATCACCTCAGTTACACTTCATCTGAAAAAACAAACCATTTGTCGCACAAAAAAACAACACTGGATAATATTTAATATCGGATACTCACGCTTTATATACGTTACTTTTAAAACTATTTTAAAACGTGTTTTTCCATAAATAGTAATAATAAACTCAACAATGCATTTCTTTTAGCAGCATAAAAGCTTTTGATAATTAAACAGGTTGTATTTACCGCTTTAAAGTATTCTTTAATACTATTTTAACGTTAAGGTTAATTCAGTAATTAAGTTAATCATGAAGAGTTACCCTACTTTATTAGTAATACACTATAAATGAAGCTTTACGTTCACATAATAAAGTAATAGAAGCACCTAGAAGCCCTTATCAATGAGTAGCCTTCGTCACACAGAGTAAGCTTGAAACAGAATTTGCATGGATTGATATTGAGCATCGATTTTATTTAAGCTGGTATCAGGCCCATTGAATAAATTCTTATGAATGGTTTTTAAAAGTATTAGAGGATTGTTTTGTCCGTTAGATTATTAGTTGTTTAGCTTTGCAAAGATAGAATGTTTGAGTAGTTTTTTAAGTTTAAAAAAAGGAGAATTTGAGGTATGAAATAAATAGATTTAAGGAAGGGGAATTATGGTGAAACAGAAACCTGCTTCACCAAGATGAACTAGAGTTCACATAATAAATTATGCTGCTTCTACGTTCTCAGCTTCAGGGCCTTTTTGACCTTGTTTGATGCTGAATGTCACTGCTTGACCTTCGCTAAGAGTGCGAAAACCAGAACCAGTGATTGCGCTGAAATGTACAAACACGTCAGGACCATTTTCTTGTTCAATGAAACCAAAGCCTTTAGCTTCGTTGAAAAACTTTACTTTACCAGTAACCGACATACTAAATTTTCCTGTAAGTCAATAATTAAAATTCAGCCATATTATTATGGCAATATCCTCCCTGAGTCAATGCTCAAAAATATGGAGGTACAGTACAGGAACAAGTAATAACCTAACCGGTAACCTTAAACGCAGCACAATATCCGTAAATTCAATACATAAAAACTCAAAGCAAGGTAAGATTAACACATTATATTTTTTTTCGCTCTATTAATTAGGAATTATTTCTTAAAAATATAAATTTGTTTTAAATCGCCTTTAACTGACTAATTTACAAGCAAAAACCATAAGTATTATTGTAATATTTATTGCTGTAAGCGAGATCAAAAGCCACCTACAACCACCCTGTCGTCGAATTACGCCTCAATAATATCAAAAGCACAAACAAAAAAGCCGCATTAAAAATTAAGCGGCTTTAGATTTAAATATATTATTGGTTATTCGACAGACCAATCCATTGTATTTTCAGCTTTTATAGGCACAACTTCAGAGTCGCCCAATGTATAACTTGCAGGTACTTTCCACGGCTTTCTTTGTAATGTAATTGTATCTGTATTACGCGGCAATTCGTAAAAATCAGGGCCAAAGTGGCTTGCAAACCCTTCAAGCATGTCCAAAGCTCCTGCATCCTCAAATGCTTCAGCATATAATTCAATAGCGGCATGAGCCGTGTATGCACCAGCACACCCACAAGCAGCTTCTTTTTTATCTTTATAATGTGGTGCAGAGTCAGTTCCTAAAAAGAATTTTTTATTTCCACTTATTGCTGCAGCCATTAATGCTTGCTGGTGAATGTTACGCTTGAGAATTGGTAAACAGTAATAATGTGGGCGAATTCCACCCGCTAACATATGATTGCGGTTATAAAGCAAGTGATGCGCTGTAATTGTTGCCGCTACATTGCTAGGTGCATTAACAACAAACTCTACTGCATCTTTAGTCGTAATATGCTCGAGTACAATTTTAAGCTCAGGAAAGTCATTTACTACATCTCCTAAAATTGTATCCAGAAATACTTTTTCACGGTCAAAAATATCAATCGACGAATCTGTCACTTCCCCATGCACTAACAGCAACATGCCTACTTCTTGCATTGCTTTTAAAACTGGATAAATATTTTTTACTGATGTAACACCCGAGTCAGAATTAGTGGTAGCGCCAGCAGGGTAAAGCTTAGCTGCTACTATTTTACCTGTCGCTTTAGCTTTTATTATTTCATCTGGTGTAGTTTTATCCGTGAGATACAAAACCATTAATGGCTCAAAGTTGCCTTGTGGATTTGCAGACATAATGCGTTCTCTGTACGACAATGCCGTATCTGTGCACGTTGCTGGCGGAACAAGGTTTGGCATAACAATAGCGCGGCCCATGTATCTGCTAATATCGCGTACAGTGTCTTTTAACTGGTCACCATCACGTAAATGTACATGCCAGTCATCAGGGCGAGAGATAGTAAGGGTTGTTACAGAGTTTGTATTATTACTTGTCATTACTTTGTTCCACGGCTGAATTTATCCGATCATAGGCATATGATGTTTTCGAGTAAAGATTTTATTAAAAATAAAGTTTTTATATGGATAAAATTACTGAGGTACTATTTAAAGCACAATGAGCAAATTCAATGTTATTAGCTTATTGTAATGATTTATGATTAATTAAAAACTCGCTATATTAAAACTTTACAGTGTATGAAACCACTCATCGCTTTAATTTGTACAAAAACCCAAAATTAGGTTAACTTAACTGCGAATTTAAAAATAAAAAGAACAATATAAATTGCCTATGTCTTATAAAACTGATGCTACTAGAGCGCTTGAGATAAAAACTGATCAACTAAGTATCATTAATCAATTTTCATCTAGCCTATTGCAACTAGACATACTAGACGAGCTATTTGAGTATGTTACAACGCACGTTGTTAACCGTTTAGGATTTGTTGATTGCGTTATTTACCTTGCCGATAACAATGCTTATACATTAAATCAAGTTGCATCGATGGGTATTGCTCACGCCCGTGATAAATATCAAGCCGAACGTAAAGTAATACGTTTTAGTGAAGGAATTACTGGGGCTGTAGCCACAACTGGTAAAGCCGTAGTTATCGATGATGTAACAAAAGATAGCCGTTATATCGCAGATGAGCGCCCTGCTCAATCAGAACTATGTGTTCCTCTTATATATAAAGAACAAGTTTTAGGTGTTATTGATTGTGAGCACCCAATCAAAGGTTATTTTACCAATGCACACCTTGAAATTCTTACAACAGTTGCTCACTTACTCAGTGCTAAAATTAACCAGGTAAATACGGTAAATAACTTACAAAAAACAGTTGAGCAACTTAACAACGCACAAAAATTAGAAAATAGCTTATTACAAATAGCCAACCTAACCTACAAAGCCAGTGATTTAGACACTTTTTTTGAAGCACTCCATAACATCATAAACAGCTTACTCCCTGCTGATAACTTCTTTATCGCTTTGTACGATAAACAAGTTGATATTCTTGATCTGGTTTATATAGTTGAAGAAGGGATTCAAAGTCATGCCCATAAAAAAATCTCAAAAGAGCAGCTAAAAGATACGGCTTCTTACTATTTATTAAAATCAGATCGTGTTTTATTACTTAACCAATCACAATATCAGCAACACATTAATGCTGGCGACTTTAAACTTGTTGGTAGGTTATCTCAATCCTGGCTTGGCGTTCCATTTAAAACAAATGAAAGAATAAGTGGTGTAATTGTTGTTCAAAGCTATGATAAAAATTTGCAATATAACGAACACGATAGCGCTCTATTAACCTATGTTAGCCGCCAAATAAGTATGGCAATTGATAGACAACTAGCCCGACAAGAGCTAGAGCATAAAGCACTTCATGATGAACTAACAGGCCTTGCTAACCGCTCTTTACTTATTGAGCGGATACAACACGCTATCTTACGTTTATCCCGTGCTAAAAAAAGCACAAGCCATGCACTTTTATATTTAGATTTTGATCGATTTAAAAGTATAAATGACGCTTTAGGCCACGAGGTAGGTGACCACTTTTTAATTAAAATTTGTGAACTCATTAAAAACACCGTCCGTAATACCGATACTTTTGCACGTTTAGGGGGTGACGAATTTGCTATATTCATGGAAAATATCACCCATAAAAATCAGGTCTGTGAAGCATTAAAACGCATACAAACGGCACTTTCTAAACCCTTAAATGTAGATGGTCATTTATTACAAGCTTCAACAAGTATTGGCATAGCTTACAGCGATAATATTGACGATAAAGCCTATATATTATTACAACAAGCCGATGCCGCTATGTATGAAGCTAAGTCAACCGGACGTGGTCAGGTAAAGTTTTTTAATAACACGATGCGTAAAAAACTTAAAACCCATGCCGATATAGAAAACGACTTACAACACGGTATTGAACACAACGAGTTTGAACTTTATTTTCAACCAATTTTCACAATTACTACCAGTGAAGTTATCGGCTTTGAAGCACTTGTTCGTTGGCATCACCCTACAAAAGGGTTTGTACCCCCTAATGACTTTATACCGATAGCTGAAACTACAGGGCAAATTATAAATCTTGATTTACATTTACTTGATTTGGCGGCCCAGCATATTTCAAATTGGCACCAACAAGGCCATCGCTTTTTAAAAGTCACCGTTAACGTATCGTCACGACACTTTGCAAGCCTCGATTTTGTAGCGCAAATACATTCCATTTATAATAAGTACCAATTACCTCTAGGTTCTTTATGCTTAGAAATTACCGAATCTGGCTTAATAGAAAATCTAGAACTCGCCACTCAAATAATTGAAGGTCTCTCACCTTTAAAAGTAAAATTATGTCTTGATGATTTTGGAACAGGTTATTCAGCACTAGGCTACTTGCACCAACTGCCTATTCATATTTTAAAAATAGATAAAAGCTTTATTGACCATCTACAGGATTCTACTAACCCACTTGTTGAAGCCATTTTATCACTTGCGCAATCATTAAAACTTGAAGTTGTAGCTGAAGGAATAGAAACAGTTGAGCAATTAACTATTTTGCAATCCACCGCGTGCGACTATGGTCAAGGCTTTTTAAAATCAAAACCTGTTACTGCCAAAGAAGCCATATTACTAATTAATAAACCCTTATAAAAAGAGCCAGCGAGTAGGTCGCTGGCTTTGGTACTACGCATATACTCACCCATTGAGCTAAACTTAAGCTATAAGGCAAAACGACTCTAGCTTTTAAACCACAATCTAAATTATGCATTCAACAAATCTCACCTCATACCGTTATCAACATGGTTAAAACTCACGCTGAGCCAAAACGCACAGCAATCGTTATATTTAAAATACAACATGAAGCAAACTCATCTAAAACTCATCAAACCAGTTTTAAAATGACTTATATCATTACTAACTCTAATATTTTCACGATTCATAGCGATAAACTGCAATAAAACGCGTAATTTTAGCCATCTAGACGTTGAAACGTTTTTTATATAGGCGTAGTATGTAATTAATCTGAGCTGAACTCACTTTTTTCATGAGAATTTTTAAAGATGATTGGTATTAAACATTTAAAAACCATAGCAACCCTAAAAGAAACAGGATCTTTGGTTAATACAGCACGAGAGTTATTTTTGACACAATCTGCTTTATCTCATCAAATCAAAGATTTAGAGAATAAATTGGATTGCCAATTATTTGAGCGTAAAACTCAACCAGTCCGCTTTACCCCTCAAGGAATGCTATTACTTGAATTAGCTCACGAAATATTGCCAAAAATGGAAGCGACTAAATGTCGTTTAAAAGAAAGCTTAAACCAGCCTATTTCTCAACTACGTTTGAGCGTGGAATGCCATGCATGTTTTCATTGGTTATTACCTACTATTAAAGAATTTAATAACTTTTGGCCTGATATAAAAATTGATTATGAACGTGGCTTTAGTTACGACGCTATTCCTGACTTACTAAGCGATGAGCTCGATTTAGTTTTAACGTCTGACATACGCGAACCCGACACATTAGAATACGCGCACTTATTTGATTTTAAATTGAAGCTTATTGTGGCGCCGGATCATGAACTTGCTAAAAAAGCGTATGTAACAGCGCTTGATTTAAAAAACGAAACTATTATTTCATACCCTATCCCGCGTGAACGCCAAGATATATTTAAGCATTTCATTCAAAATGCTCGTTTTGACGGTACATTAAAAACGGTTGACCAAGGACTACTTATTTTTCAACTAGTAAGTGCTGGAATGGGCGTTGCCGCTTTACCTGATTGGCTAGTTACACCTTATGAAAGCCAAGGCTTAATTAAATCAATTCCTTTGGGCGCTCTTGGTCTTACTCGCCCTATGTATTTAGCGATGAAAAAAGACATGAAAGATAACCCTGTTTATCGTCACTTTTTAAATACCTGTAAGCTAAATAACGGTCGATAATCATCAATATAATAAGTAATATCGCTGTAATTAACTCTACAGCGTTTAACTCTTATGTTTGTTATTAAAAAAATGATTGGTGGTTTACTTATGCCACTGCCTCTATTTGGTTTATTTGCGTGTCTGATGCTCCTACTGGCATTTAAAGGCCGCAAATCAGCTCTCTTTTTGTCTACTTTAAGTTTAATTGTATTACTTGCATTGAGCACACCCTTTATCGCCAATTTAATTATCCAAAATAATGAACCTGCGTCGCTTGCATTTAATACTCTAAAGCATCCAAAAATAGACAAAATAGTTGTACTAGGTTGCGATATAAACCCAAATCCTGCACTCAGTGCTAATAATCAATTAGGTAATTGTGCGCTAACGCGCTTGGTAGAAGGTGTAAAACTGGCAAAGCACTACCCTAACGCAGAGCTTATAGTTTCAGGCGGGGGTTATAAAAATACCACTAATAGCGGGCTTATGTATCAAACGGCAATTAGTTTAGGCGTTAATAAGAGCCGTATTTTCCAAAATCCAAAAGCAATGGACACAGGTGAAGAAGCTAAATTACTGGCATCAAAATTAGTCGACTTTAAAGTTGCACTAGTAACATCTGTACTGCACATGCCCCGTGCCAAAGACTTATTTAATGCTCAAGGTATTGAAGTCATAACCGCAGCCACTGATTATCATAATTTTGCTGCACTTCCATGGAGCAAGCAGTTTATTCCCAATGCTCATGCCTTACTTGTGGTTACGCAATACAGTCACGAAGTAGTAGGAGATATATGGATAAGTTTGCGCCGCTGGATAGATCCAGAGGCGCTGTAACTTATATAGCCTAATTAAACTGGGTTATCTATGTCTATAAATGTCACATCAAAACCATGCTCTTGAGCAAGTAACTCACCTAGTGCTTTTACACCATAGCGCTCTGTTGCATGATGCCCGGCTGCAAAAAAATCAATGTTTTGCTCACGAGAACTATGAATTGTCTGCTCCGATGCTTCACCCGTTAAATAAGCATCAATGCCTTGCTCTGCTGCTAAGTCAATATATCCTTGCCCACCACCAGTACACAGTGCAATGGTTTCTATTTTAGCTGAGCGTACTAAGCTTGTGAGCGGGGTTCGATTAAGCACTTTTGCAATTTTATCTGCAAAATCTTCACCACTTAATGGTGTTTTTAAACGCCCTTTCATTGCTACGCTATTTGAAGTTGGCTCTAGCCCTGTTTCAATTTCAATATCTAATAACTTTGCAAGTTGTGCGTTATTGCCAACTGCTGGATGAATATCGAGTGGTAAGTGATAGCCAAATAAATTAATATCGTGTGCTAATAACGCACCTATGCGACGCTTTTTCATACCCGTTATTAGTTGAGATTCCCCTTTCCAAAAAAAACCATGATGAACCAAAATAGCATCTGCTTGTTGCTCAATGGCAGCTTCTATTAAAGCTTGGCTTGCGGTTACACCCGTCACAATTTTTTTAATTTCGTTTTTACCTTCGACCTGTAAGCCATTTGGGCAAAAATCTTTTATTAAATGAGGTTTCAAAATGTCATTTAGGAGTTGGTTAAATTCTCTACGTTGCATACAACTTACCTTACTTAGCACTGAATTTTGTGCAAATTTTGGCGTTTATAGGCCTAAAATGGAAGGAAAATCGCAAAAAATTGAAAAACTGTTTTAAAATAGGTATAAATACCTCTTCTTTATCTGTGTTCACAACGTATAGGGTCTCTGATGAGCAAACTAGACAAAACAGAAGTGTTATCTGCCTTTGAAGCAGCGTACGAAACTGCCAATGGTAAAAAACCTGAAATCACAACCAAACCTGGTTGGTACAGCATTGATGGCGGTAAAAATTTACGCCTAGCTGACGTAGCAGAGCTTACTAAAAAATTAAACTCTGGTAAAACAACTAAAACGAAAAAACCAAAAGCAGCTGCTCCTGTTAAAGCACAGAAAAAAGCGCCATTCACTGTTGTTACCGAAAATGAAGAAGGTTACACAGCGGAAGAACTTTGGATTGTAATTTTAGCTCGTAAAGATCATGACTGTCGCTTACCGCGCGGTGTTGTTTAATCAACATTTATGATTTTTAAAAGAAACCGCGTTAAGCGGTTTTTTTATATCCGTTATTTGCCAAAAATATAAAGCTTTATAAATTGGGTAAGGCTAAAAAAAGCGGTTATGTAGCCGCTTTAAAAAGTTTAAAATAAATTACAGTTCTTCAAAATAAAGTGGTTCGCGTTCTTTTTTACCCACTTCATTCATTGTCTCTGCATTGAATAGTCGACCATTGATCATGGTGTAATCTACTTTATCCGAATCTCGAATATTTTTAAGCGGATCGCCATCTATAACCATTAAATCAGCCAGTTTGCCCACTTCAAGCGAGCCTACGTTTTTATCAAGTCCTAAATACTTAGCCGGATCGAGTGTTGATGCACGTATTGCCTCAAGCGGTGTCATTCCGCCCTGTGCAAACATCCACATCTCCCAGTGTGCACCTAAGCCTTCACGCTGACCGTGAGCACCTAAGTTAACTAATACACCTAGGTCTTGCAGCTCAGCAGCAACGCGTGCGTTATTAAAGTGATTATAGTGATGATCGGGCGCTTTAATGCGGCGCATAGAGCGTGGTAATAATTGATTTTTAGGCACAAATTTACTTAAACGTGGATGATTCCACACATCAGTTTTATCATACCAGTAATTTTCACCCCAAATGCCACCATAAGCCACTACAAGTGTTGGTGTGTAACCTACATCACTTTGCGACCATAACTGCTTTATATCGTCATATATGTGCTCTACAGGGATTGAATGCTCAATACCTGTGTGTCCATCCACAATCATACTTAAGTTATGTTGTAATAATGAGCCGCCTTCAGGGACAACCATCATTTCAAGCATCCGGCCTGCTTCAATAACTTGTTGGCGCTGCTCACGGCGTGGCTGGTTATAAGATTTAACACTAAACGCCCCTACTTTTTTAAGGCGCTCTAAATGAAATTTAGCATCGTCTAACGAGTCAATATGCGACGTATAACCTGGCATATTTGCGCCATATAAAATAGTACCCGTTGAGAAAATACGCGGGCCAACAATCATGCCTGCCTTTTGCATTTCGCTTGCGGTAAATATTTCTGAGGTATCATTTGATGGATCGTGAATTGTAGTTACACCCAGCGCTAAACCTGCAAAGTTTTTCCAGTTTTGCTCAGGTATAATTTCACCGCTTGCTTGCGAGCCATGTGCATGAGCATCAACAATACCAGGCATAATAGTTTTACCTGTTACATCAATAACCTCAGCACCTTTAGGGATGCTTATATCGCTTGCTGTACCAATTGCTTTAATATGCTTGCCATCAGTGATGATTACACCATTTTCAATAACCTTTTCGCCGTCCATAGTTATAATTTTTGCACCAGTGAGCGCAATCATGCCTTTAGGCTCTGCCATTTTTTTACTGAAACCGATATTATCGCCACTTTTCACTTTAAAGTCGGCATCTTCGGCTTTGTTAATAGCAAACATCCCCTCAAGGCTTGCATGATAAAGCTCAGGCCCTAATGTCCAATAAAGTTTGTTGCTCTTAGCACTCCAACTAATGTTTTCACCAGCACGCACCGATAACTGCTCTATTGGGAATTGACTGTCTTTAGGCCCAATATTAATTGTTTTACCACTTTGAACAAACGGCGTTACAAATACTTTAAATCGCTCAGCAAAAGCGAGGTATTGCCCATCTGGTGATACTCTAAATTCTGTCGCATGCTCTGATTCGTACAGTTTACGAAATTTTTTACTTTCAAGCTCTACTACGCTAAGCGTTGGTTTTGGCCAAGGACTCATTATAAAAACGCGATCGTTTGCATCTCCAAATTGTGGTTGATAACCACTTTTTGAAATAAGCTCACTTTTACCGCCTTTTGCGCTTACGCTATATATACCAGGGTTAAGTGACCACTTAGGGTTTAAAATACTGCCGCCAGTAGCTTTTCGATAAACAACCGTTTTACCATCTGGGCTAAAAGTTGGCTCTACATATTTACCAGGCTCTTTAGTTATTGTATCGCCACGACCACTGCGCGCAGAAACCACTCTTACAGACCCTTGTTTGTTATCATCCCATGTGGTGTAAACTATTTTTTTACCATCGCGAGAGTATTGTGGAAATAATTCGTAATGATCAGTTTGCTTTGTTAAACGCTTAATTTTACCCGACTCTAAATCACGTTTATAAATATGCCCAAGCGCTTCAAAAATTGCCGTTTCACCATCTGGGCTTACTTGCACATTACGCAGCATTTTTACATCAAACTCATCAGTATCTAAGTTTTGTGTAAAGCGCACCGCTTTTTGAATTTTTTTACTTGTTTGCACTTTAAAAGGGATGGTTTTTACAGATCTGTCTGCAACATCTAGCTTGTGAATTGTGCCACCAGCCCAAAATACCAGTTCTTCATTATCGGGTGTCCATGCAATGGTTGGGTATACACCATGAATAGCCCAAGTCTCTTGCATATCTCGCTCAAGCTTATCGTAAAGCTTAGTGTGCTCACCGCTGGTTAAGTCATATAAATAAAGACTAGTTTGAAAATCATCACGCTTTATATACGCCAGTTTTTTTCCATCAGGTGACGGTGTAGGCCTAATAGCACCGCCCATCGTATCGATTATGGTTTCAATTTCACCCGTTTCACGGTCGTAGCGCTTAATTTTATAAATACCCGCTACAGAATCTTTTGAATAATGAAAGGTTTTACCGGGTGTTGCATCATGCGAAAAGTATACATAACGACCATCCGGTGAAAACATTGGCTCACCTAAATCTTTTTGATCGTTCTCGCGTTTTGTAAGCTGTACGCCCTTGCCACCCGCTTTGTGATACAACCACACTTCACCTGCTCCCAATGAGCGGCTAGCTGTAAAGTGTTTACGCGCAACTAAGTAGTCGCCATCAGGACTCCATGCAGGACTATTTAATAACCTAAAGGTTTCATCGGTAACAGCGTGTTGATTTTCGCCATTTAAGTCCATTATCCAAATGTTATCGCCGCCATCTTGGTCGGAGGTAAACGCAATACTTTTGCCGTTAGGACTAAAGCGTGGTTGCATTTGCCATGCAATATCAGAGGTGAGCTTTGTAGCTGTACCACCACTCATTGGCATAGTGTAAATATCGCCAAGTAAGTCAAACACCACAGTTTTACCATCAGGGCTAATATCTATATTCATCCATGTGCCTTGCTCAACGCTAATTGCAGCGTCAACAAATTGCCCTTTTGGTGAATCTACTTGCCATTTTTGTTCGTCTTTTTCAGCGGCATTTACCTGCCCTATCGCTAATGACACCGACAATGCTAATACTGTATGAAGCATTTTTTTCATGCGTTTCTCGCTTGTTATTGTTGCAGTAAAAACTATTTCACATGATTGCAACAAAAACAAACGCAACTTGCCAGCGTTATATGATAAAGCGCGGTTTATGTAGGTTTAATGCCAAACAATAGGGTCAAATTGATAGTAATTAACTAGCATACTATAAATTTCAGGATCGTATCGGCGAAGCTCTGCGGGTTTTTCGAGGAAGGTTTCGGTGAGTACAGCAAAAAACTCAGCTTCATTAGTTGCGCCATAGCTGTGAATAACATGTGGCATGCTATAAGCAACATGACTTTTCAACTGGGTGAAAGCACGGCTAAATACTCGGCCCCACTCTTTGTAATCTGCTGAGCTTTTTAAAATGGGTGTGCCCGTTGTTTTACCTGTTTCTTGATCGAGTTGATGCGCAAACTCATGAAAAACTAAATTATGTCCATCACTTGGCAAGCGGTTACCTTCAAGCACGTCATGCCAACTGAGTACTAGTGTGCCGCCAGGCCATGACTCGCCTAGTCTTACCGTATTATGGTAACTCACAAGTCCTGCACTATCGCGAGTTGATTGCGGAGCATAATAAGCACTGGGGTATAATAAAATTTCTTTTACATTTCTATATAACGGCCACGGTTTATTAAGCACTAATACACACGCATCGGCGGCAACAATTAACTTCATTGCAGACGTTAGCCTTAAGCCATCACAACCAACGAAGCGTTTTTCGTTTAAAAACCACGTTATGTGTCGCTCTAACTTTTCTCTGTCAGCGTCGGTCATTTTTTTATAGATGGGCATGCAACGCAGTAAAATATCTTTTTGCTGTGAATTTAAAGCAAAGTCTTTATATTTACTGCGCCATAATCGGTTTTGAATTGATGGCCAACGCCAGAAAATCACCACAAAAAGAATTAAAACAACAATTAACAGTCCATTTATCATGGGGATTTCCTGAGCTAAGGTATGGTATATAAATATGTCCAGCACACGTGCTTTTCAAGCATATAAAGTTATGTATTTGAATATAAAGTAATTCACATCGCATTGCTTATAGATTACTTAACCTGAACTTTGGTTAAGAGATTTACTAATGTATTGGATCATGTTGATATTTAAATTTATTTTCTCTAGCCAGAGATTTTCAGTGAAAACAAGGCGAATTTACGCGTCAATAGCGGGCCTATTGCAAGTAAATTCAACGCAGTTAGCGCTAAAAATAGCTGCTTGATATAGATTTATTATCCAAAGTTCAGGTTAATTACTGCTTTGCACTACCGTTAAATGACGTGTTTAAAGTTAACCTTTGCAAAAAGAGTCAAATGTACCCTGCAATGTGCTTATAAATTTCGCTACGTGCAAACCATCCATTAATGAGTGGTGTACATCGATAGCTAAAGGCATTGTACCTGTGTGTTTATCAAACTGACCAAATACAAATTTAGGAATGCCTAAACTCTGCCCTTCACTAAATGCATGCGAAAACGCACTAAAATTCAGCCACGGCAAAACAGATATATGAATTAAGTCGGCCTGCCCTTCTGTTTGAGCAAATGCATCAGAAAATAACGGCTGTAATTTCGCTTTTTTGCTTACGTCACTTGCATGATTTGCAAACTCTTTAAAATCGCTTGCGCTGTTAAAATAACTAAAAACAAACGTATCGTTTTCAGACAACTCAACCACACTTGCGCGAACACTGTTAAGTAGCCATGGCTTACTATCTATTATACGTAGCATTATTGAATCGTACTCATGGCACGCTTTTAAGGTGCAATATACATATGCTTGAAAAAAAGAAAATTGATTGGTTTTGCAATAGTCGTAAAGTGCTTGAGCATCTAAACGCACACACACATTAAAATAAGGCTGAGAAAAGTGTTTAAATAATTCAAAGTGTTGCTTTCTAGGCCAATTATCTAAATCGATAGGCTGCATGAGAGAAGTTAAGGGAGTCATAATTTGCCGCACAAAATTAAAAATAAAGTGTACCGCTGTTCAGTAATAATTGCATTAACTTACAGATAAACAAAAGGTGTGCAATTGCACACCTTTATTGCATTTTAGCTTAAATTTATAGACCGTTTTTAATGATCTCTTGGGCTAATTCGTCAGCAATTAAATGCGTTGATTTTTGCTCTTTTTCGCTGCGAGCAAAAATTTCAGTTAACGTATTAAAAATACCTTCAACATGTTTATTAGACGCTGCTGCACTGTAACCATCTGGCGCTGTTTCATAATAAACATTAATAATACCACCGGCGTTAATTACGTAATCTGGTGCATATAAAATGCCTTTTTCACGAATAACTTCACCGTGGCGAGATTCTGCCAGCTGATTGTTAGCACAGCCTGCAATAATAGTCGCTTTTAAACGCGGTATCGTTAAATCGTTAACGGTTGCACCTAATGCACAAGGTGCATAAACATCAACATCTAAGTCGTAAATGTCATCAATGCCAACCGCAGTTGCACCAAAATCACTGACTACACGGTCAATGGCAGCTTGGTTAATATCAGTTACAAACAACTCAGCGCCCGCATCATGTAAATGTTTACATAAACCATAAGCAACAGCACCTAAACCTTGAACAGCCACTTTCACACCTGCAAAATTTTGATGACCGCGTTGATGCTGTAGCGCTGCTTTAATTCCTAAAAACGTACCGTATGCTGTAAATGGCGATGGGTTACCGCTTTTACCTTCAAGACCCAGTACGTAATTAGTTTCTTTATTCATGATAGCTACATCAGCACATGTGATGTTTACATCTTCTGCTGAGTAATAGCTGCCATTTAATCGCTCTAACTGGCGGCCAAATGCACGGAATAATTGCTCAGATTTAATTTCTTTCGCATTACCTATAATTACAGATTTACCACCACCAAAGGGTAAGCGCGCAACTGCATTTTTATAAGTCATGCCCTTTGATAAACGTAGCACGTCATAAACAGCATCTTCGTCGTTTGCATAATCCCACATTCTACATCCGCCAACAGCAGGACCTAGGTTGGTATTATGTACAGCAATAATTGCTTTTAAACCCGACTCTTCATCAGAACAAAAAACCACTTGTTCATGGTTATCAAATTCAACTCGATTAAACACAGCCACTTAAAATACTCCGAAATAGTTAACCCGTGAGAGGGTATGCGCGCTGGAAATTGCCGAGACTTTATCACTTCATATACGTGTTCGCTATACTCACAGATGATAAAACCAATGAAAACATTAAGCTTAAATTAAATAACCTAATTAAAACTTTTATATAGATAAAAAATTTACAAAACCGCCATTTTTAAGTTTTAAATACTATAAATATAAGAATCACACCGACTTACGTTTACGTGAACGTAATACAATTATTGCATGTAAAGTTTAATATACAAGTGCTACTTGCCCGACACGTACTGCTGCCTATAGGTTTTCAGTAAAAAGTGAGCTTTTTCGCAAACTGGTCAGAGCTGTAAACTTAATAATAACTCTATTTAAAAAAACAAAAAAGCGAGCACTAGGCTCGCTTTTTAAAAATACAAAACGTACGTTATTTTAGCTTGCTATCAAGCTCTTCAATTTTAGCTTTCCAGATAGCAGGGCCTTGTGTATGCGCATTGGCGCCTTCACTGTCTACTGCAACAGTCACTGGCATATCTTCTACTTCAAATTCGTAAATAGCTTCCATACCTAAATCTTCAAAAGCTACAACACGCGCTTTTTTAATCGCTTTAGATACTAAGTAAGCTGCGCCGCCTACAGCCATCAAATAAACAGATTTATGCTCTTTAATAGATTCAACCGTTGCAGGGCCACGTTCAGCTTTACCAATCATGCCTACAATGCCTGTTTTTTCTAGCATCATATCGGTAAATTTATCCATGCGAGTGGCTGTTGTAGGGCCAGCAGGACCTACTGCTTCATCGCGTACCGCATCCACTGGGCCTACGTAATAAATAAATTTATTATCAAAGTCTACGCCCTCAGGTAAACCTTCACCTGAGTTGATCATATCTTGCAAACGTTTATGCGCTGCATCACGACCTGTTAAAATAGTGCCCGAAAGTAAAACGGTTTCACCCATTTTCCATTCTTGAACATCTTTTTTAGTCAGTGTATTTAAATCAACACGACGTGTGCCTTCGCCCACTTCAAATGTTACTTGTGGCCAATCTTCTAGTTTAGGTGCTTTTAAATTAGCAGGGCCAGAACCGTCAAGCGTAAAATGTACATGGCGAGTTGCCGCACAATTTGGGATCATTACTACAGGTTTTGAAGCTGCATGTGTTGGTGCTGTTTTAATTTTAACATCAACAACCGTTGTTAAACCGCCTAAACCTTGTGCGCCAATACCTAATTTATTAGCACGGTCAAAAATTTCTAAACGCAGTTTTTCTTCAGTTGTTTCTGCGCCGCGCTCTATTAGTTCATGGATATCAACCGGATCCATTAACGACTCTTTAGCCATTACTGCTGCTTTTTCAGCCGTACCACCAATACCTATACCTAGCATGCCTGGCGGACACCAACCAGCACCCATTGTTGGTAGTGTTTTTTCTACCCATGCAGCAACATCATCTGACGGGTTTAACATAACCATTTTACTTTTGTTTTCAGAGCCGCCGCCTTTAGCCGCAACCATTACTTCTACTTTTCCACCCGCTACTAAATCAATATGCACAACCGAAGGCGTATTATCTTTAGTGTTTTTACGTGTGCCAGCAGGGTCTGCAACAATAGATGCACGTAAAGGGTTATCTGGATTTAAATATGCACGACGAGTACCTTCATCAACCATTTGTTGAACGGTTAAATCTGTTTTATCCCACTTAACATCCATACCTACTTTAACAAAACAGGTAATAATACCGGTGTCTTGGCAAAGTGGACGCTTGCCTTCAGCCGACATGCGTGAGTTAATTAAAATTTGTGCAATGGCGTCTTTAGCCGCTTTACTTTGTTCTTTGTTGTACGCTTTTTCGAGTGCTTGAACAAAATCAAGTGGGTGATAGAACGAAATATATTGCAATGCATCTTCAATGCTATCAATAAAGTCTTGCTGACAAATTGTACTCATAGTGGTTCCTTAAGTTACCGTTACGCGTTGTCGCGTAATCTAAATCAAACCGGTGACGGTGGTTTGCACTGTTTTTTGCAGCTTAGTGCTGCCAAAAAATTTGACTTATGATACCCTCCCAGCCCGTTTCGAGCCAGTTCTTAAAGGGGCAGTAAATGCTAAACAATAAAAAAAATTGTATTAAATTAGGCATAACACAAAACTGCATTGACGTTTTTGCGCATTTTTCACATTTGCCTTATGCAATTCTATTAGATTCTGCAAATAGTAATCATATAAACAGCCGTTTTGATATTGTTGCTATTGAGCCGCAAAGTACCCTTGAAGTAAAAAATAATAAAAGCTTTTTAAATAATATAGAAAGTAGTGATAACTGCTTTGAAATTATGAATAATGAGCTTTCGCATCTTGCTAAAACAAAAGCCGATTACGATTTACCCTTTAACGGCGGCTGGCTTGGCTACTTTGGCTACGACCTAGGCCGTACAATTGAAAACATCCCCACTCGTGCTATCGAAGATATTAATCTTCCCCAAATGGCTATTGGCCTTTACTTAGATGCCCTTATTTACGACAAGCAGCAACAAAGCTGGTTTTATGTGTCGCAGCCAAACACCGATCGATTAGCGCTTTATCAGCGATACTTAAATACACACGTTAACTCCCGAGTTAATACGCAGTCCTTTGCCCTAAATAGCGACTGGCAATCAAATATGAGCGAAACGGAATACGCTGCAAAGTTTGCCCAAATTGAGGAGTATTTAAAAAGTGGCGATTGTTACCAAATTAATCTAGCGCAGCGCTTTAACGCTCAGTTTGAAGGCTCCCCTTGGGCAGCTTATATTAAACTGCGTGAGGCAAATAAAGCGCCATTTTCGAGCTTTATAAATCACCCTCAAGGGGCTATTTTATCAATTTCTCCTGAGCGCTTTATATCTGTAAATAATAACGTTGTAGAAACCAAGCCAATTAAAGGCACACTGCCGCGAAAAGCGGATGCGCTGGAGGATCAACGCCAAGCCCAAATACTCGCAGCATCAGCTAAAGATCGCGCTGAAAATGTAATGATTGTTGATTTACTACGTAACGACTTAGGCAAAGTAGCAAAACCAGGCAGCGTTCACGTCCCTTCCCTTTTTGCTATTGAAAGCTTTCCGGCAGTGCATCATTTAGTAAGCACGGTAACCTCAGAACTTGATGAAGGTAAAACAGCGGTCGATCAGCTAAAAGCGGCTTTCCCGGGTGGCTCAATCACCGGTGCGCCCAAAATTAGAGCGATGGAAATAATTGAAGAACTAGAACCACATCGCCGCAGCATTTATTGTGGTTCAATTGGTTATTTAAGTGCATGTGGAAATATGGATACGAGTATCACTATTCGTACCTTGGTGTGCCACAAAGCGCAAATTTACTGCTGGGCAGGCGGCGGAATAGTAGCTGATTCTAAAGTCGAATTGGAATATCAAGAAACTTACGATAAAGTAAATAAAATCCTCCCTTTATTAAAACAGTAGGTCGCTTTGAATAGTGAACACATTATGGCGCGGTTTCTGTTAAGCCCTACAGCTGCGCCAAACCAGTTAAAAGACACGCGTAAAAAACGTGCTAGCGCTGTTATGCTGCCAATTATTGATATAGATAATCATGCACATATTTTACTGTGTAAACGCCCTACTTATTTACACCATCACCCTGGGGAGATTTGTTTGCCCGGAGGTAAGTTTGAAGTAAGCGACATTACCCTTCGCACCACAGCCCTTCGCGAACTAAAAGAAGAGCTAAATATTGCCCAAAGCAACGTTAATGTATTAGGTCATTTACCTGAGTATTCAACATTAACGGGTTTTAGTATTAGCCCCTATGTGGGTTTACTTAATAAAGGCACCACCTGGGAAAATGACTATAATGAAGTACAAGCGAGCTTTTTACTCTCTGTCACTGAGTTAAATAACGAAGCTAATTGGCAACCCTTACCTTTTCAACGATTTGGGAAAACGGTTATTTTGCAAGGTTTTAAAACCCCACATGGTTTACTTTGGGGTGCGACTGCAAGCATTATAAAAAACTTTACAAAACAACTCGCCTTACCAGTTTAAATCTTCGTTATTAGTAGTTACACAATCACAATTCCACGTTATCATGCTCGACCGTTCAAAGAGCAGCTTCGTGCTGATAAAACAAAGTAGAGACACACATTATGATCAGTGCATTTGATATGTTTAGCATTGGTATTGGCCCTTCGTCATCACACACCGTTGGCCCAATGCGCGCATCACGCTTATTTGTTAATGACCTACAAGAACAACAATTATTAGCAAATGTTACCGATATTAAAGTAGAGC
The DNA here is from genome assembly GCF_011378805.1 of Pseudoalteromonas sp. Z9A6. Classification (NCBI taxonomy): domain Bacteria; kingdom Pseudomonadati; phylum Pseudomonadota; class Gammaproteobacteria; order Alteromonadales; family Pseudoalteromonadaceae; genus Pseudoalteromonas; species Pseudoalteromonas sp. Z9A6. The sequence goes on along the minus strand of NZ_WTKZ01000004.1, from coordinate 14,911 downwards.
TTTATGGCTCTTTGGGACAAACAGGTGTTGGCCATGGTTCGGGTAAAGCCGTAATTCTTGGTTTAGCCGGTTATGACCCTGAAACTATAGATGCCGATTTAGTCGACGACATTTTAGCGACCATCGAAAAAGATCAGGTTATTTATTTAAACAAAACACACAAAGCTAAGTTTCCAAAACAAGGTGCTATTGTTTTTCATCGTCGCAAAACGCTGCCTAAGCACTCTAATGCAATGGAAATTATCGCCTCAAACAACGGCGAAAAAGTTTACAGCAAAGTATATTACTCTATTGGCGGTGGCTTTATTGTTACTGATGAAGAGTTTGAAAACGAAAAACAAGCAGCCGTTGATATTAGAGAAGAAAACCCAGCTCCTTTCCCTTTCAGTAGCGCAAAAGAGCTACTAGAGATGTGTAAAGAGTCAGGGCTTAGTGTTTCAAGCTTGATGATGAAGAACGAAAAAACACTGCGTACTGAAGATGAAATAAAAGACACGCTGTTTCATATCTGGAAAGTAATGATGGCCTGTATTGACCGTGGTATGCGTACAGAAGGTATTTTACCTGGCGGCTTAAAAGTAAAGCGCCGTGCGCCTAGCTTATACTTAAAACTAAATATAGAAGTCAGTAACGACCCACTTCGTGCAATGGACTGGGTTGATTTATTTGCCCTTGCCGTAAACGAAGAAAATGCGGCAGGTGGCCGTGTAGTTACCGCACCAACTAATGGTGCTGCGGGGATTTTACCAGCTGTACTTATGTACTATCACACATTTGTGAAAGAAGTAGACCGCGATATAGCCACACGTTATTTATTAACGGCTGCTGCTATTGGTATTTTATATAAAAAGAATGCCTCTATATCGGGTGCCGAAGTAGGTTGCCAAGGTGAAGTTGGCGTTGCGTGCTCTATGGCAGCAGGCGCATTAACAGAAATTGTTGGTGGCAATGTTGTGCAAGTAGAAAACGCAGCAGAAATTGGTATGGAACATAATTTAGGCCTCACGTGCGACCCTGTTGGTGGCTTAGTACAAGTGCCGTGTATTGAACGCAATGCAATGGGCGCGATTAAAGCAATTAATGCCTCACGTTTAGCTATTCGTGGCAGTGGAGAGCAAAAGGTATCACTTGATAAAGTGATTAAAACCATGCTTGAAACCGGCAACGATATGAAAACCAAATACAAAGAAACCGCTCGCGGTGGATTAGCAGTTAATATTATCGAATGTTAATCAGCTCGCTATAAAGAGAAAAAGCTGCCTATTTTAAAATAGGCAGCTTTTTTATTGTTCGTTCAATGCAATCACCTTATTTAACGGGTAACTCTATATCTGCAAATAACTTATCTACGTCATCTTGGTTACGTAACAAGCTTGCTCGCTCTACGCGCTCTTTAGTTAAGTGCGGTGCAAAACGTTCAATAAAATCATACATGTAAGTACGTAAAAAGCTGCCCTTTCTAAAACCAATTTTGGTCGTGCTTGCTTCAAATAAGTGGCTTGCATCAATACACACTAAATCGGTATCGCTCACTTGATCTATCGCCATTGAAGCGACAACACCAACTCCTAAACCCAGTCGTACGTATGTTTTTATAACATCAGCATCGGTTGCAGTAAATACAATGTGTGGCTCAAGTCCGTGTGCGCTAAATGCTTTATCTAACTCTGAGCGGCCCGTAAAACCAAATACATATGTAATGAGTGGATATTGGGCAATGTCAGCAACAGTTAAACTATTTGCCTTTTTAGCGAGCGGATGGTCTTTAGCAACAACAATACTGCGATTCCAATGATAACAAGGCAACATAACTAAATCTGAATACAAATGCAGTGCTTCTGTTGCAATAGCAAAGTCGGCATCACCGCGTGCTGCAGCATCCGATATTTGCTGTGGAGTGCCTTGGTGCATATGAAGCGATACCGCAGGGTATTTTTTCATAAACCCTTGAATAACGTTAGGCAAAGCATAACGGGCTTGGGTATGTGTTGTGGCAATATTTAACTTACCTTGATCAGGTAACGTATGCTCATTAGCAACGGCTTTAATACCTTCTACTTTGGAGAGTATTTCACGAGAAATATTAATTATATCTTCGCCAGCACCGGTTACATGCGTTAAATGTTTACCACTGCGACCAAAAATTTGTACACCCAACTCATCTTCTAACATGCGTACTTGTTTAGAAATTCCTGGCTGCGAGGTAAATAAACTCTCAGCAGTCGCTGAAACATTTAATTTATGATTTTGTACTTCTACGATGTATCTGAGTTGTTGTAATTTCATGGCTGCAAATTTTAACGTTATTATTCATATTATTTATAAAGGCAATACCGCTTAAAACCAAGTGTTATTTGCGTAAAATATCACTTTAGGTCTTTAGGTGTGCAATTATCTGATTAGAGCTCAAGGCTAGCATAATAAATATGCTTGAGGTAGCGATGTTTATTCAGCTTTAGTTTATAAGCCCTTAGGGTGACTACGGTTTATAAAGAGCTCAACCTATCAATTTTTTGGTGTATTTTTTAAGTTAATCGGCGCAAAGCTACCCTGTTAACGTATATTTAATGTAAGATTAAATAATTAGGTTATATGTCCGAGAATTACACCATGATCGTTTCTATTATAATAGTGCTTATAGTTGCATTGATTGTGATTGCACTTTGGGTAAGTGCTGTACAACAACACAAAGAAAAACAAGAAGCGGAACGCCGCAAAGAGCTAACAAAACAAAAAGCTATAATAGAAGAAACAGAAGAAGCACTAATGAATAGTGCCAATATACCTCTTTCTGAAAATATAATCCGTGTATTGCAACGCCGTATTTACGAAGCATTAAACACGATGGTTACTAGTTCGCCAACATCCAAAGCACTCAAAAGCCGCTTAGGTGAGGCTAAAACGCACCTCACCAATGCAGTTCTAGACAACAGCAGTGAAGCCCTAACGCTACCGAGTAATGACAAGCAGCTTGTTGGCCTAATTCAAGGTATTAAAAAATTACGCTCAATTTTACGCTCTGAACATAATAAAGGTCGCATTGATAGCCAAGTTTTTGTTTTAGAAGATAAACGTCTTGAAAAACTACAACTGCGTATTAATATCGAAAGCCAAATAAAACGTGGCTTATCTGCCCGCTCAGCGAGTATGGTTGGCTCTGCAAGGCAGTATTTTGAAAAAGCACAGGCAACGCTCAATGCAGTTACATACACCGATGAATATGTAACAACAAAACGCCAAGAAGTTGAAGGTTACTTAGAAGCAATTAGTGTTGAACTAAGAGCTTCTAATGCAAGCGCACTTAAAAAGAAAACAGAAGAAGAGCAAGACGACTTAGATATATTGTTTGCTCCTAAAAAGAAATGGTAATTCTTTTATAAAAGTATTAAAAAAGCTTGCACAAATTAAATTTATGCAGGCTTTTTTGTCTCTTTGTTAGTCATTAAGACAAAAATGCAAACTTGAAAACAAACAAGGCTGTTAATATCCAAACACTAATACTGATTTGATCTTGCTTACCACACAATACTTTTACCGCTGTATAAGATATAAAGCCAAGTGCAATACCGTGCGCAATCGAAAACGTTAATGGTGTCATTAGTAATACCACAGTAACAGGAATTGCATCGGTCATATCATCCCAATTTACAAACTTTAAATTTTGTAACATCAGTACAGCGACATATAAAATAGCACCTGCCGTAGCATAAGCCGGTACCATTTGTGCAAGCGGTGCAAAAAACATCATTAGTAAAAAGCAAATACCTACAACTACAGCCGTTAAGCCAGTACGTCCGCCAACAGAAACACCAGCAACCGATTCTATATACGATGTAGTCGTAGACGTGCCTAGCATCGCACCTGCAATTGTTGCAGAGCTGTCAGCACTTAGTGCGCGCCCTAAACGAGGCATGTTACCTTTTTCATCAGCTAAACCAGCTTTTTGAGTGACCGCAACTAATGTACCCGAAGTATCAAAAAGATCGACAAACAAGAATGCAAAAATAACACTCATCATTGATATATCAAAAGCGGCGGCAAAATCTAGTTGCATAAAAGTAGGCATTATTGATGGTGGCATAGCCATAACACCGTGATATTCAACAAGCCCTAAACTTAGTGCAATGCCTGTCACTAATAAAATACTAATAAGTACACCGCTTTTAAAATCGCGGTATAAAAGCGCTGCAATTACAAAAAAGCTTAATATAGCTAATAATGGGCCTGGGGAAGTAATGTCGCCCAATTGCACTAGTGTTGCTGGGCTTGAGACAATAATGCCTGCATTTTTAAGGGCAATTAAGGCTAAAAAAGCACCAATACCTGTTGCGATAGCTCGCTTGAGCACCAGAGGTATGGCATTAATAATCCATTCTCTGACTTTAAATAAACTTAAAAATAAAAATATACAACCCGACATAAAAACAGCCCCTAATGCGGCTTGCCAGGTATAACCCATTCCTAATACGACGCCATACGTAAAAAAAGCATTTAGTCCCATACCAGGCGCTAATGCTAATGGATAATTAGCCCATAAACCCATTATAAAACAGCCTATCGCAGCTGCTATACAGGTAGCTACAAATGCAGCCCCTTGGTCCATCCCTGCCTCAGCAAGCATAGCCGGGTTTACAAATACAATGTATACCATAGTGATAAAGGTAGTTAGGCCAGCAACGCATTCGCGTTTAACTGTTGAGTTATTTTCGCTGAGTTTAAATAAGGCTTCAAACATAATAAACTTGTGATAGTAAAAAGTGACGAGATTTTAACATAAAAATTATCTTTTACAGGACATTTTACCTTGCTATATACTAAACTGTTAAAGTAGTTAAAATAATAAATGAACCAATATGCTTAAAACAACACCTTGTGAGCAAGACTTAGAGCAACAGCTAGACAACATTTTAGGTTTTGTTACTCAACCAGAAAGCAGCCCCGCGCCCATTGATAATAAAAAAGATGAGCAAAGTACTATTAATAAAGCCCTATATTATTTAAAAAATAATCAAGCTCCATTGGCTGCAAAATGGATGCGCCTTGCTGCAATGGCAGGAAACCATAGAGCACAGTTTTATTTAGGTTTATTTTTTGTAAAAGGTGAAGGCGTGCCACAAAGTGTATTTCATGCTGTAGCGTGGTTGAGCTTAGCGAGTAGCCAAGGGTACGCACCTGCCACTGCAGCGGTTACAGATATACGCAAACATATCGAAACTAAGCGATTTAAAGATGCTCAATGTTATGCAGCAAGTTTGTACGAACAAATCCACCAACTCCAGTTTTCTCATATGATCCCTCGCACCAGTGAAAACACATAAACTAATTAAGTTATAAGTACTGTATACAGTGTTGAAAAATACTGTATATAGTTACAAAGATACTCCTACACAGTATAAAACCCACAAATGAAAACATGACTCAAAAGTTTATTTTAAAAATACCCTCTTAAAAGCAAGCCTATAACAAGTTGATTAATAAAGAATTATAGATTTAAAAACAAAAAACAATGATCAAAAGCTGAATAACTGTACAAATAAATAGCATAAAATGCTTGCACGAAAGCACTGTATAAACTACTGTATATGAATACTGTATAAAAACCCAGTGAGTGAAATTATGTTACAGCCTATTACCGTAAGAACAGTTAAAAGTTACCAACAAGACGAGCAAAGCGATTGCGTAAATTTGATCCAAATTGAAGATGAAATTTCAGCGACCTTTGAGCTTTTAAAAGTATTACACCAATACAATAGCTCTAATGCATGGACGTTATTAATTGCGCCAGATCATGTACCGAGCAAAGCTTTACTTGACTCATGCTCTATTGATACAAGTAAATTACTTGTTATTAGACAGAAGCACCTAGTAAATCTAGAGTATGTATTAAATTCTGCGTTACATAATGGAAACTTTGCAGCTGTAATTACCTGGACCGATATAGTTAATAACCAACTACTTACAAATCTATCGTTCGATTTAAGTAAAACAAATACAAAACTATACTGTTTTACTAAAAACGCTCAAACAACAGAGATACCACTCGCTCAATAAGCTTGTTAAACTAATGTTTTAGATTCTGTATTATTATTATGACTTCACTCAATACCACATTATGTTTTTGCAGCAGTGGGCACAATTATGCCGATTGCTGCGAGCCGCTTCACTTATCTGTAAAGCAAGCTGACACTCCTGAACAACTTATGCGCTCACGATTCAGTGCTTATGTTATTAAAAATGCAAAATATGTTTATCAAACCTACGCAAAAGAAAAACAAGCTGAAAACCCGGTTAAAGAAATCAATGATTTTGCTAACAGCTGTCGATTTATAAATCTTGATTTAATTGACTCAAGCCATGATGGCGATACTGGAACTGTAGAATTTAAAGCCCAATATTTTTATCAAAACTTATTTTGTGAGCTTCACGAAAAATCGCAGTTTATTAAAGAAAACACTCAATGGCGTTATTTAGATGGCACTATATATCCTGTTGAAGATATTAAAGTAGGCAGAAATGATGACTGCCCATGCGGTAGCAATAAAAAGTACAAAAAATGTCATAGCATGTAATAAATAATCTTATTTAATATTTATCATCTAAAAAGTGTTTTTAAGTGGCAGAGTGATTTATTAGCTAACTAAACTTAAAAACACACTTTGTTACGCCCTTGCATTTTAGACTCATACATTTTTTCATCTGCGATCTGCAACGTGTTTTTGTTATTTACGTATGGTTGTAGGGTTGCACCGCCAATACTAATAGTCACAAAATCATATTCTGAATATTTGTGTAATATTCCTAAATCGGCCACATTCTGTTTAATTTTATCAGCAACACAAATTGCACCTTCAGTGCTTGTATGCGGTAGAACAACTACAAACTCTTCGCCGCCATAACGCGCAACAAAATCGGTTGGCCTTTGCAAACTATTAGTAATAGTTTGTGCTACTAGGTTTAACACCGTATCCCCCTGCACATGACCATAGATATCATTGTATTGCTTAAAATAATCTATATCGATGAGTAATAGTGCATAGTCAACTTTTTCTCGTAAGGCGCTTCGTTCCATTTTAGAAAAATGCGCATCAAAATAACGACGATTGAATACCTTTGTTAAATCATCTAGAAATACTTTTTGATTGAGTAAGTCATGTTGAAGTTTCATCGTGATATGGGCGCGCACTCTTCTATATAAAGTTTCCGAGTTAGTTGGTTTCTTTATAAAATCTACAGCCCCTGCTTCCCAGCACTCTTCTTCTTCGTTTTCAAAGGATGTAACAAAAATAACGGGGATATCTTGTGTTTTAGTATTATTTTTTAATTTTAAACATGTATCAATACCACTCATTCCACCCATACTAATATCGAGTAGGACTATATCGGGTACATTTACATTACAAATTTCAATTGCTTCTTCACCACTTCCAGCTGTTGTCACATTAAAATGCTCAGATAATATTTTTTTTAATACGATTAAGCTTAATAACTGATCGTCAACTATAAGTACTTTAGAATTCTTTAAACTTAGTTTTAATTGATGGTCAGAGTAATTTATTGGCATAGTAAAAATGTTTTGTTTTTTTAATTAAAAACAGCCTATAGCATCACATTTTGTTATGCAAATGTTAATTAAGAGGGATTCTACTTATTGGTTACTAATAAAAATACTTTTTAGTAAATCTTTACTGCATAAAAACAAAAAATGAGCCACTTGGACTCATTTTATAACTTTGAATACTTAATTTAGTTAAGTATTATTCGTCATCATCTAAATCTAATTGCTGACGTTGAGCAGGTCGAGCTAAAATCTCTACGTAGAAAGAGGTCAAACCTTGCTTTTCAATTTCGCCAATTTGGTTACTTAATTCAGCAACGTGCACAACTTGCGCATCTTCAGCTGTGTTACCAAACTTACAGTCAAATGCCCAATAGTCAGCATCTTCAGGTAGCGTTTTATTACGCTCTCTTTTCAAATATTTTTTCACTTCGTGCTTTGCAGCATCAACCATACGAGGGTATTTGATTTTCTCGTGATTTAGCGTGAATGTTTTCTTCATTACGTTCCTAATTACCTTGGTTTAATGATAATGGCATTTCATGTCATACCATTTGACGCCATTATAGCAATTGCATTTAATTTTTGGATGCTTTTTTTTCATTAAATCAATTATTAGCAAATATATAAAGCAGACCCGTTATAAAGCATATATTAACTGATGATTATTACAATCATATATCACACCGCAATAAGCTGAAGTGGTTGATGTATTGCATCATTATTAAGGCTGTCGTAAAAAGCAGCTGCATCTATAGGAGGATTAGCAAGTTGTGTTTGTTCGCTTTTAATTCTTCTTCTGACAGCAAGCTCACAGTTATCTATTATATTAAGTGGAATATGCTTATCATCATTTCTAATCGCAAGTGGTTCAGGCTTTAAGCACTGTCTTAGCTTAATACTTGTCATACCGCAGCGCTCCCCTTCTTGAGATATTAATGATGCATTAAACTGTCCAACCAACATATTGTATTCATCAGGGGCTAAAAGTTGCTTTGGACCTGCGCCAAATTGCTTTCTTAATGCCTCTTCTTCTATAACTAAATTATCTATTTCAGTTTTTGGTAAATGAAATTGGCTAAAGTCGAGTGCGTCATGTGACAGCATCGCTAATAATAGAGAAAATTCGCCACGACGATTTTCATGCACACTATTATTGAGCCTACTGTTTAACTGACTCTCTGTGATTAACAAGTCATCTATTTGCATAGTCTTTAGTCGATTGTGGTAACTGATAGATATTTATCGGCTTTATTTCAATTTTCTTTAGCTTTTTTCTTTACTTAAATACGCAATTTGCTATTATCAGCGCCGTTGCATTGGAGGGGTTCCCGAGCGGCCAAAGGGATCAGACTGTAAATCTGACGGCTCAGCCTTCGCTGGTTCGAATCCAGCTCCCTCCACCACTTTTCTTACCGCTAAGTTAAGTGGGGCCAAATGTAACAAAAATAGTGTGGAGGGGTTCCCGAGCGGCCAAAGGGATCAGACTGTAAATCTGACGGCTCAGCCTTCGCTGGTTCGAATCCAGCTCCCTCCACCACTTCTTTTTT